>CAYOAJ010000170.1:885-4202 GCA_964401895.1 uncultured Herbinix sp. | reverse complement strand
TATTTCTTTTAATTAGATATAAAAGTGTTGTAAAAGTGTTGTACTCTTGTAGGCAAGTGTTGTACTATTGAAGGCAAATAGGTATCAAATCCTACTCTGCAGGCTACTTTATCTTTTTACATCCTTATGTTATAATAAAAAACCAGTAACTGTTTATTTGTAAAAAAGGAGTTTTAATGATTTATAAAAGAGCAGAAGATGTTACAAAAGATTTAGACTTAGACAACTCTCAGATAAAAAAGATGAACACCATTCTTGATGATTACCCAATGCAAATAACAGAGTATTACTACTCTCTAATCGATTTTGATGACCCAGATGATCCAATTAAAAAGATGAGTATCCCAACACTATCTGAATTTGATAGTGATGGAAGTTTTGATACCAGTGGAGAAGGGGATAACACAGTCCTATCAGGTATGCAACATAAATATCTACAAACAGCCTTGGTTCTATCCACTAGCAAGTGTGCTATGTACTGCAGGCACTGTTTTAGAAAAAGGTTAGTCGGTGTAACAGATGAAGAGGTCGTAGATCATATAGATGAGATTGTTGAATATATAGAAGAACATCCTGAGATAAGTAATGTTTTAGTATCCGGTGGGGATTCATTTATGAATTCTAACAAGATACTAGGAAAATATTTATCCAAATTAACGGATATTCCTCATTTGGATTTTATTCGTTTTGGTACTAGAATACCAGTTGTTGAGCCTACAAGGATATCAGAAGACCCACAGCTTTTAGAGCTTTTTGAGAAATACGGTAAAAGAAAACAACTTATTGTAGTAACCCAGTTTAACCATCCTAGGGAGATAACAGAAGAATCAATAAAAGCTATACAGGCACTTAGAGATATTAATGTGGAAGTTAGGAACCAAACAGTTCTATTAGGTGGCATTAATGATGATCCAGATGTATTGGCGGAACTTCTTAGGAAGATGACATCAATAGGAGTGTTTCCATATTACGTATTTCAGTGTAGACCTGTTACAGGGGTGAAGAACACTTTTCAGATTCCATTAAAACGCGGTGTTGAAATTGTTGAAGAAGCAAAAGGTAAACAAAACGGACTAGGAAAGTCATTTAGATATTGCCTATCTCATCCTAAGGGCAAGATAGAAATCCTTGGTGCCATGCCTAATGGGGAATATGCCTTTAAGTTCCATGAAACAAAGGACATGGAGGACAATGGAAGAATATTTACAATGGATTTAGAAGATGACCAAGGTTGGTTATATGATATAGACTAGAAAATATAAAAACAATGCCATAGCCTCTTAAAAAGGTTATGGCATTACTTCTTCCTATTTAGTTTAATTACTTAGCTCATTTTGTAGATGACGCACCAATTCATCTATTATTTCTACATCAAGTTCGTCTTTGGACTCTTGGATTTTTGAGTCGATATAGTTATCCACTACGGCTTTCAGATCCTCTTCCTGAAAAGACATTTCTTGGTCTAACTGGATATAAAGTTCGTCTCGGTAATTAATTAACTCAAGATCAATCCGGTTGACTTCTTCTTGTATGTATTCTTCAACCTTGGCCACTGATTTTTTTGTGGAATTACTGATATACTTATCAATAATGTTTGCATTTTCTTGAACAAGTTTTGATTTTTCATCATCAATGATTTCTTGTAGGTGTGGGGTCTCTAGATTGAAGGTCATACCAACTAGGTGGAGGATGCTAGGATGAATACCGGTAGATGCAAAAACTGGTGCACTAATAAACAGGAAAGCAGCAACTATGACTGCGGTAGTTAATAGTTTTGCAAATAACTTCTTCATTTTTATCACCTCAATAGTAGGCTAACATAGATAAACCCTAGCTTTCAATAGTAATATATGCCAGAGCAAAGAGTAGACAAATAGGGGAAATTCATTTATTATTAGCAGTAAGACAAACAATAAAATAATATAGTAAAAAGGAAAATGTATATGATAATTAAGAGTAAGAACTTTAATGTTGAACAGATTGCAGACTCTGGTCAGTGTTTTCGTATGAATCCACTAGGAGATGAAGATACATATAGTTTAGTAGCTTACAATAGATTGCTTAAGTTGAGGCAAGTTGACCATGAGACTATAGAGCTTAGTTGTAGCAAAGAAGAGTATGGTGAGGTGTGGGAAGATTATTTTGATATGTCCTATGACTATAATGCTATAATTGAAAAAATAGAAGATGGGGATGATGAATTTCTTAAAAAAGCTGTGTCTTATGGCAGCGGTATTAGAATACTTAGGCAGGAGCCATTTGAAGTATTAATAAGTTTTATTATTTCACAAAACAAAAACATTACCTCTATAAAGAAATGTGTAGAAGAGATTTGCAGGAAGTACGGTAAATTAATTAAAAATGATTCCAATATGGACCATTATAGCTTTCCTTCAGCAGAAAAACTATCAAAAGCCAAGCAGGAGGATCTAAGGGCTCTTAAATTAGGTTATAGGGATGAATATATAATAGAAGCCTCTAAAGCAGTTGTTAACGGTGATTTAAATCTTAATCACTTAATTAAAGGCAGTCACGAAGAAGCAATAGTTGAGTTAAAGAAGATAAAAGGGATCGGAGATAAGGTTGCTAATTGTATTTCCCTTTTTGGACTACACCATATAGAAGCATTTCCAATAGACGTGTGGATTAAAAGAGTTCTAGAAGATGAATATAATAATGAGTTTGATTTAAGTAAGTATGAAGGTTATGCAGGTATTATCCAGCAATATATGTTTTACTATAAAAGGTCTATGGATACAAAATAATAAAATATCTGTAAAGGAGAATGGATATGACAAATGTAAAAGGAAGATGGGCATTAGTTACGGGAGCCAGTAGGGGAATTGGCTATGAAGTGGCGGTTTTTATGGCTAAAGAAGGATGTAACCTTGTTCTTCATGCCAGAAAGCTTGAGAATCTTGATAAGGTGGTTAAAGAGGTAAAGTCTTATGGTGTTAAGGTAGAGGCTGTGGAGGCAGAGCTGTCTGATATGAAAGCGGTAGACAAGATGTTAGATGAGATTGAAGAGATGGATATACCAATTGATATACTCTTTAATAATGCTGGACTACAGATTGCTTATAGACCGGATTATTTTGAAACTCCAGTTGAAGATTTTACGGAAAGCTTCCTTATAAATACCATTGCTCCAGCAATGATTTTTTATAGGCTGATCCCTAAGATGATTGAAAGAAACTTCGGTAGGGTTATTAATACAACTAGTGGGATAAAAGAAGAGCCGGAACAGGCTGCTTATTCTGCCAGTAAGGCTGCTTTAGATAAGATTACTATAGATTTAGGGACTAAACTAGAAGGTA
>CAYOAJ010000170.1:0-875 GCA_964401895.1 uncultured Herbinix sp. | reverse complement strand
GCAGATCCCGGTTGGTGTAGAACAGATCTTGGGGGTCCTAATGCTCCTAATTCAGTGGAAAGTGTTATACCTGGAATGTGCCTAGGGGCCTTCCTAGATGATAAAAAGTCAGGAAGGATATTTTCTGCACAAGATTATACTGGGATGACATTAGAAGAAGCGATAGACAAGGCTTCTAAGATATAACAAGTAAGGTGCCAGGCACTAACCTTTGGTCTGATGCCTGGCACCTGATAAATTTAATATCCTTCAGTCCGCCTGCTATTTCGTAGTTTTTTTCGTCTTTCTCCAGATTCCCATTCAGCCCTTTCATTTTCTGTTTCAACGATTAGGCGGGGAACTTCAGTAGGGTTGCCTTCATCATCAATGGCTACCATAACAATATAAGCACGGTTTACAACCTTACGAATACCAGAGAGGCATTCAACATAGGTATCAACCCTAACTTCCATAGAAGTTCTTCCAACGTAGGTGATCCGTCCTATTAAAACCAGGGTGTCATTAATATATGCAGGGGCCTTAAATTGGAGGTTGTCCATTGCTACAGTTGTGACATTGTAACCAGAATGGCGACGGGCAACAACAGCGGCAACAATATCTATCCACTGTACCAATTGTCCACCAAAAAGTCTATCTTGCCCATTAGAGTGGTGGGGCATTAATATTTGAACTTGTTCAGTTAATGAATCTCTAACATGTTTAGCTTCAATTTTCATTATAATTTTTCCTTTCTATATATAATATATATTAGCATAGATTAATAAATAGCTAAAGACCACTAGCTATATATTATTATAGTCATAAGAAATTAACAAGAATTGAATGAGTTTACAGAAATATCTTTTATTTCAAAAATATTATGATATAATAAGAAC
>CAYOAJ010000169.1:0-4328 GCA_964401895.1 uncultured Herbinix sp. | reverse complement strand
AATCCTTGGATATATTTACAACTGTACCAGTTAGGTAGCCATATTCTGTGTTAGGTAAAGCGTAGACATTAAATTTCACCTGCATGTCCTTCTTTATCTTACCAATATCCGAATTACTTACATATATATTTACTTTATAGTCACTATCGGCTTCAGGAATTATACTTAATACCTCTAGTCCGCTTTGAAGGATATTACCTGGGACTAACTCCATGTTACTGTTAATCACACCTGATCTAGCGGCTTTAACAATTGCATTATCTATCTGTAACTTTATCTTATCAATGCTTGCTTCTAGTTCTAACTTTCTATTTTCATATGTATCTATCTTGTCAATTGTGTTACTTATCTCTCTGTTTTTATATTCTAATAGATTGGCATCTACCCCATCCTTATCTAGTAAAACCTTATCATCTTGTAGTTTCAAAGAGTCTCTGTTCACTTCCAAGCCTTGTATGCTGTCAGTTAAGCTATTAATTGAATTATCTAAATCTAAAGAATATTGTAAGATGAAATTATTAAGAGCAGCCTTTTTCTCTTCTTTATTTCTTCTAATTAGTTCGTCTTTACTTTGTGCACTGTCTTTATTTAGTTTTATCTCCTCTATACTTTTCTCCAGTTCTCCTATATTTGTGATTATACTGTTCATAAAGCTAACTTTATAGCTTTCTATAGCTCTTTCTGCATTCTCTGCTATAACTTTAGATTGTTCTACATCCCACTCGGATACTGCCAATCCTTCTAATGCTTTATTTACCTGGTAGGCTTCCTTTGACTGTTCATATGTCATCTCAAGTTCTGCTAATTTATTTAAATACTCCTTATACTGCAAGCTATAGGAGCTTTCCTCCTTAAACAAATTTTCTCCCTTTTCAATAGAGGCCTTTAATGTCTTAACTCCCTCAAGCATCTCACTATAATATTCATAAGAGTTAAGAAGCCCTTCATTAGTTGTAGAGTTTTCTATCTCTTGCTCTGCTAACATATATTGTTGTTCTATAGATTTATAGTCACTTTGGTATTTGAGAAATCTATTATAATATTCACCTTCTTCGCCTTCTTTGGAGAATAAGTTTCTACCTTTCTCGGTAGCATCTTTTAATCGCTTAGTGTTCTTTAATCTACTATTTAAATCCTCCAACTGATCATTTATAGCACTTAGATTCATCTGTCTTTCCTGAGCTGTATATGTAACATCACTTTCTGCTAATTTATAATTTAAAAGGTATGACCTTGTCTTTGTATAATAAGCTTGCTCATCCTCTGTATTTTCAAAATAATTTACTTGATCTTCAATAGACTTTTTATATTTATCTAGCATTTGTATTGTATTTTCTGTATCAGTTAATTGGTCTTCATAGTAGCTTAACTCGTTAAGTAAATCATCATGCTCCATTATATATAGGGTGTCACCCTCTTCTACCGGTGAACCATCCTCTATATAAACTTCGTCCAACTTTCCACCATATATATTAATTACTGTTGCAACTTGGCTGTTTGGTCTTATGATTCCGTCAGACTTTACTACTACATCAATTCTGCCAAAGTAGGCCCATATGATTGCAACTATTACTATGGTTAGTATTGTGTAGATAAGTACCGAAAACCATGGGTTTGGCCGTGATTCGTATAGTTCACGACTATCTGACATTTCATTTATATCTATTAGTATTGGTTTCATTGTGTTTTGCTCCTTGTATATTTTTTACAAAATTTATTACATTACAATTGTAATTGTTAAAGTAAATATGGCTCCCACTCTATATTTCTAAATATCAATAATAACTTTATATTTTTTTAATCAAACAATAATTTAAACATTTTAAAAATATTGCATTAAGACAGAAAAATTATTTATGCTATGCATAATTATTGCTAGTTCTAGTTTTTGTGTTTTTACATAAACAAATGAAAAACACAATCCCATAGTAAAATAGGCTAAAAAATCATATACATTTCTTATAGAGTGACCTATAGAAAATAAAAACGAACTTATTATACATCCAAGAAACAAATTATTTTTAAAAAACATATTAATTATTCCTGCTCTAAGAATTAATTCTTCTACTATAGGAGCATATATGCATGCAACTATTAAATAAAATGACCAGTGTATTTGGCTAAATAAATTAAAAGTCTCCTCACTTTGATTTAGTGATTCTGGTTTCACATTTTTAACCATGCATTTCATTATTATTAATAAGATAATAAAAATATACAAATCAAAAAAAGAACTTTTTTAATAAACTCATGTAATTCTCTCCCAGTTAAAAATTATTTTATAAAATCTTTACTTAAATTATTCATAGCTGGTCTTGTATGATGTTTATAGAAGCTTAAACACATACTCTCCTTATATAATATATTTAGGTTGATAAGGATAACCTATAACCCTTTTATTATTGTAAATTATATATTCCCATCCATTTCAATTTTATCAACTTCCTCCAAGCTGGTTTTTAGTTTCGGCATAAGTATCTTAAGTTCATTTTTTGATAAATTAAGCATAAATATATCTTTTGAGTTTTTTATACTTATTTGATACGTATTTATAGATGTTGGAACTTTTACACAATCCTTTATCTGATCAAAATCAACTTTATCATTATATTTTATCGGAAATATCGATTTATCATTTATATATACATTGTTTGACTTTGTATATATTGCCATAGATAACCATGCAGGTATTATCGTATAAAATAACATAATATAATATATTGGCACATGGCATAATAAAGCTGTATTTTTACCGAAATACAATAATATATAAATTATCATAACAACAAGGTTAATTCTTTCTTTTGATTTCTTTAAGGATATCAGTTTTAATTTATATATTTCTACTGCAACATATTCCGTAAATAAAAGGCTTAAATATAAGGCATGAAATATATTTGATATAACCTCACATATTATCATGAATATAATCACTGAATTGTTGTATGCACTTGTATAAAATAATTGCAGAATTATTGTTACACTAATCAAATTCAAAAACCCAATTATACTAACAAATAACTTTTTCATGTGTTTTTCTCCTTTATTATAATAAGGTTTCAAGTTCTTATCAAAAACAATAAGCTTATATATAATGGTTAATACTGTTATATGTATATTTATAACGGTATTAACTATTATGATTTATACCACTATACTACTCTTCAGTTGAAGTATAGAATTATATTACCATTCTCCACTAATAACTGATGCTATGCCAAAGGCTACTCCGGCCTTTCCCGCTAAGTAGCCAACTGCACATGCAGCTCCCACACCAGCTGATACTGGTGCTGTACATAACGTTATTGTTGCGGTTAATGCCATTGCTGCACCTGTGAAAATTGCGCCCCATCCATCCCAAGAGCCACCATTCACATCAATCAAATTTTCGTTAGTTATTTCCATAAAAGCACTATTCATAATATACCTCCTATTTTAACTATTATATGCTGATACTGTTGCAGCAACACCTGCTCCAGCCTCTAGTACTATCCCTGCACCAACAACCACCTTTGCCACTACTGCTGTTGCACCTGCTTTAGCAACCAAAACTCCTACTAATGCTGGCGCACCTGCACATGTCAATGCTACTGCCCCTACCGCTAAAACACCTGTACATACAGCTCCAAGCCAGCCTCCTCCATTGATTATCTGCGTTTCACTCTGTAATAATTCGTCAAATTGAAGCAGACAAATCTCTTTAGTCATAATAGCTACCTCCTTATAATTTTTATTTACACTTCCTCAAAAAAGTGATATACTCTACCTAGGTACTTTTTTGAAAGTGCTTTGTTTTTGGGACTCCGATATTTTTCGCGAATTTTATCGGAGTCCTCTTTTATATAAAGTGGTCTTGTTAAAACAACCACGATATATCAATTTAAATTATTAAAGAATATTAGGACTAATCCCAATATATATTTCTGTACAAGGTAATTCTGATTCCCCTTGTTTGGATTGAACCAAGTAAGCTGAAGTTACAGGTAGTAACTTATGTTCCATTATGTATACATTCATCTTATTTATTGCACTTTCTAATAGATTAATATCTGTAACTTTCATATACATGGCGTTAACTATTTTTATTTTATCTTTAAAGACATACGGTTCCTCAACCTCCATACGCTCATTAACAGGTAATAAGATTTCAACATCCATAATTCTACCTTCATCCTCAATAGCTCTTGTTGTTGTAATAACATATTCACCATTATTTATAGAATCATCTTTAAATGTAGTTGACATTTCCTTTCCTATTACCTCAAATTCATTTACTGTAAACTTTCCTGATCTTGATACTAGATTATCCATCTCATAACTCTGTCCTG
>CAYOAJ010000168.1:2873-4353 GCA_964401895.1 uncultured Herbinix sp. | reverse complement strand
TAAACGAAATCTGTTGACTATCGTTTTGAGAACCTTTCTAACGATGTATAAAGGGGATAAGTGCTGTTTGCTACTTGGCGCTACCCTTTCAAAACGTCTCGAATTGTCTCTATTTACAAAATACCAAAAATTTGAGATTATTACTATATCACTCAATGTGCTATCATCTATTGAAGTAACATATTTGATTGAATCCAAATAAAATATCTAAATGAGTTTTGTCCAATATTTTTAATTAATCATTTAATATGAATTAAAATTACTTTTTGTGCTTTAATATTCATAATTTTTTATATAATGATACACTTTCATAAAGTTCATTAAATGAATATAAGAAAAATATAAGAAGCATAAACTTTTCTTATTAGTGTCCCATTACATGGGGTCACTTCCAATCCTTATTTTTTTATGAAGGACCTGAAGTTTTAAGCCAGCGTAATCTTAATGGTACAGTTATCTCTAATATATATCTTTTATAGACCTCTTAAATATCTAAACATCAACATTATGTAAACTTATTAATTTTACGATTACTTCAATTAATTCAATCGGACTCTTTGCTATAGGTTTACTTCTGCATTCTTCGCGGTAATTATTTATCCAATCATTAATAGATGATTTAGATACATTATATTCAGTGGCAACGCTGGAAATGATATGCTCTTCTTGGACATTAGCTGAAAAATATTTTTCTTCAAATCTGAACTGTAATGTTTCATATATTTTCTCCTGTTTCTACTGTTATATTGACTTAGACGCAGGTGTTACAAATTCACTATCCCATAAGACAGTAAAACATTACACTATTTTATTTTAGTTAATTTAAATTCATTAAAACTCATAATTTGAAATGGATAATCCCTAAATAGTGATCTTATATTCTTATTTGTAATAAAATACTTTTCTATTGTGAACTCATATTCATGACCTAAATTTTGTAATATTGTTTTAAAATTATCTTCAAAATACTCGGTCCGTTTTACAAACTGTAATGCTTTTGCTTTTCTACCAGTAAAGTACGTTTCCTGATCGCCACCAATTGAGTCTTTAATTGTAAAACTCATTCTCATATATTTCACTTCAAATAATTGTACAACTTTTTCTTCAAGGTCTATCACTATTAAATCATAATCACCTAAATCTCTAGGATGATTACCTTTTTTATCTAACTTATATAATTCTTGATCTTTATATGCAAGATAACGAGGAGAAGAAAAAAGTTTAAATAAATCGTCAACAATTTTTTTCTCATAGAAAGTTTTCCACTCATCCAATACCTTTAAAGTGTTATCTAATCCTGAGTTATAAGGAAGGGTGAAATTCATTATACCATCGGTCCACTGACTTTTAAGGGAATAAACTGCAGCAGGAGAATAAATTAATTCGTTTGAGATTAAAAGAATAGGTTGGGCCGAAATCTTATGTATTCTTTTTTTCTTCTCCCACACAGGAATTGCTCCACTTTTGTCGTGGATTGAAT
>CAYOAJ010000168.1:0-2863 GCA_964401895.1 uncultured Herbinix sp. | reverse complement strand
CAGTTTCAATCGTAATAAACTCAAGAGCCTTAATAAATTTATCAACATCAATAATCTCCTTCTCAGTAATAATATCTGTTAGAAAACCAATCGAAGTTTTTAATGAATTAATATATGATATAGAAGTGTCATTCTCTAAAAAAATATTAACGAAATCATTTCTTGACAAAAAAACTAATGTAATAATTAAATCACTATATTGAACCCCGGTATCTTTAAAGAAATTCTCTTCAAATTTATTAAACATCAAACTGTCATAGTCATAATCCCTTTCTGCATAATCCCGAAATTTATATTTAAGGCTGCTCATAATTTGTGTATCTTTTTCAAACTGTTCCGTCTCAATAATATCTATCCGAAAGTCATCTAATATTTCTAATGCGTACCAATTGCCTGCACCATGATGTATAGCATCAGAGATATTTTGGAAATCCATGAGCCATTTTGAATATGCAATCATACTTTTTATATCTCTATCTGTTGGTGGCCTATTGACGTTTCTATTCGTTGCCAAGTTTTCCTCTAATAAATATTCAATTATTTCTTTATATCGTCTGGCTTTTTCTCGTAGTTCAATTGTTTTTTCTCGAAATTCTTTTAACTTTAATTCATCCAGATTTTCATCGCTACTAAAAGTAGAAAGCCTTTTAGTATGTAAGTCAATTTCTAGAATGAGAGCGGAATATTCCATGGTTAATTTAATATGAACTCTATGTAAATTCAATCTCTTTATACTTTTTTGTAAATCATTATGCAATTTTTTTCTAAAGGTTTTTATTAATTCCAGTGATTCCATACCTTGATATATTCCTGGATTTAAATTTAAACTTTTAATTATTTTCGAGATTTTTTTTCGCACGATTTTAAAAGAAATGTCATCAGGACTATTAAATCTATAATTTTCATTGGTAAAGTATTGAATCTCAATATTAGTAAAGAGAGTTTTTCTCTTATTATCATCACTCTTTTTTATATTGGATATTAAGCATTCTTTATTCTTAAATAATATTGAACTTAGTAAATCAATGATTAAATCATTTTCAAACTCTTTATTTTTTGAATTTATATTATCGTTAAAAATTAAATTCCATTTTGGTTTAAGTAATACTCTTTGACACTCTTGATTTGAAAAAACGGTAACATGTTCAAAATACTTAGACTCAAAGTAATTCTCATACAAAATATTTCTTTTAAAAATTTCATCCGAAACTACGTTAATATCTAGTGATTTTGAACTTAGAGAACTCAGAAGTAAACCCTTATATTCGTATAAAGAATTCATTACTACTTCGTTAAACGATTGGACATACTGATTTTCATCTATACCTAAATCATTTAAAACTGAGTTAAATTGTCTTAGAATAATATATTTATTTTTGTCACAGAATACTTCAGCAATAACCGAATTTGATTTTGATTCCAAAGACAAATCTGAAATAGATTCTTGATTAAGATTCCAAAAATGAATACCTGGGAATTTATTGTCTAGTAAAAATGGAAAGTAACGATATTCTTCGCTAAATTGATATATTATTCTGTTAACAGAAGTATATGGCTCCATTATTATCGATTGAATATTTGCGGATCCTTCAATAAAAAGTCTATCCATATCTTTCCAACTTTGAAAATATCCCAATAATCCTGAGCTTGCAAGCACCCGGATAGGATTTTTATTAGTATGATTAAGATAATTATAAAATTCAACAATTTCTTCTATGGATGAAGAACCATTTATTATACCTATAACAGTAGCTGGAGTTAATATATTTATACTTGTAAAGAACTTTGGATGACTTGGAGACAAGTGTGTACAGTCAATGTAGAATATTTCTACATTTGTTTCTTTGGAGAAATTGAGCATACCAGATCCTATGGCCGTATCAACAGAAATTCTTGGGTGTTCCTTAGCTAGTTCTCCTAGCAAACAATCTATATTTTTTTTGTCTATTTTGGATGAAAGGAAGATTTTTATATTCTGGTCATGCCAAATTATTATGCTATTTTTTAATATAATTTCTGTATTGTAAAAAGTCTCTGGATTTATTCTAATCGAGTATCCGAAGTTAGAACTAAGATTATATGTAGAATAATAATTGTTATTTAATGTTTCAATCAAGGTTCTAAAGATTTTATCTTCCATTGTTTGATATTTTATACACTTCTCAACTACCTCGATGAAAACTTCTTTCATAAGTGGTAAAAAAATAGGGAATCCGTTCTTGGGAGTAAAAAAAGAATATAATTCCATATTAATGCTTTTTATCGGTGAAAAAAACGTATATAATTGATTATTTTTTAACTTATGAAATATAATTTTAATATTTTCGAAATAATCTTCTGAGGGCAAAGAAAATTCATAATTATTGTCTATATTGTTATTATAAATCAAAGATATTGTATTATTTTCGTAATCAAGTATTTCTTTCCAAATATCTTTTAATTCAATATCGTGTTCCACTAAATCATTAATAAAGAAACAAGTTTCATAAATATCTTCGGAACCATTTCCTACGATTATTCTTTTGTAATTATTATTTGATAGAAATTTAACCTCACCAGTATCAACTTGAAAAGATTCGTAATATCTTAATGTGTCTTCAATAATTGAACGAACCTCAATAAAAAAACTACTAAAACTATCATATGTATCTATATGTTTTTCTCCGCAGTTTTCTTCTACCCTTAATAGGCATCTATTTACTGTGTCAACTGACCCAACATATCCTCTGTTTGAAGGCCAACTTGTAATTGCATAAACTGCTTTTGATAAGGACATAATTTCAAACTGTTTAAAATAACTGATTAATGTTTCTTCCATGTTTTCTCCAATCTATTAACTATATATTTCTATTAAATAGAATTT
>CAYOAJ010000167.1:0-4355 GCA_964401895.1 uncultured Herbinix sp. | reverse complement strand
CTACAGGTACCTTTAATCTTATATCTTCACCGTCTTTTCCAAATTGCTTTTTGGTTGATAAAACTGCGGATCAAAAAGGGAGATTTCCCCAATTTCATCGCTTAATTCTATTATTTTGTCTTTTCCTTCTCTCATTTTAGGTCCTAATATAAATCCATCTACAATTTTATCATCATTATACATTTCAAAATTCCATACTGCATTATGCCCACACTGAAAATATACTAATATATCATTCATTATATACCCTCCCCTACTAAATTTGCAATTTCTTTTTCTAATTTTTCATATGTCCTTATTCTCTGATAGGGTTCCTTTTGTAATAGTTTACTTATTAACATATCAAAGTTATTGCAAGTTAATTTACATACAAAAAAAATCGGTTCCCTGTTTTTAAATCAGAAAACCGACTTTTTTCTTGTAAGCTTTTAACAGTTCTACATTATTATAACATTTAAGAAGATAATATTACACAAACAACTTCATCTCATTACCCTGCTATTTCCCTAGGTTCATAGGTAGGTACTATTTCTTTTATTAACTCTCTTATTTCCACAGGTTCTTGACAACACATCTTGTCTAGTTCCCCTAACTGCTTGAAGAATAGGTCTTCATTTATCTGAATAGGTTTACCTATGTGTATTAATTTATTTTCCGTCTCTAAGAGTCCTTCCTCATCCATTAATATTTCCTCAAATAGCTTTTCTCCTGGACGAAGTCCTGTAAATTCAATATCAATATCTTCATAGGGCTTATAGCCTGACAGGTGAATTAGATTTTCCGCTAAATCTAGAATCTTAACTGGCTCACCCATATCAAGTACAAATATTTCCCCGCCTTTTGCATAGGCTCCTGCCTGCAATACTAGAGATACCGCCTCTGAGATTGTCATAAAATATCTTATAATCTCCGGATGGGTTACAGTTACTGGTCCACCTTTTGATATCTGATTCTTAAATAGGGGGATAACACTTCCATTGGAACCTAATACGTTACCAAATCTAACTGCCACAAACTCTGTCTTAGACCGCTTATCGTAGGTCTGGATAATCATCTCACAGATTCTCTTAGTAGCACCCATTACATTTGTAGGATTAACTGCCTTGTCTGTAGATATCATAACAAACCTCTTAGTACCATATTGATCTGCTGCCTTAACTGTCTTAAGGGTCCCGAATACATTATTCTTAATAGCCTCATTGGGGCTTGTCTCCATTAAAGGCACATGTTTATGAGCTGCTGCATGATAGACAATATCAGGACGGTAAGTCTTAAAGACATGGTTTATCCTAGAAGTATTACGGACAGATCCTATCAATACCTCTAGATTAAGCTTAGGAAAATTCCTCTTTAGCTCCTGCTGAATCTCATATGCATTATTCTCATATATATCGAATATAATCAGCTGCTTTGGCTCATGGCTTGCTATCTGCCTACATAACTCACTTCCTATTGAGCCTCCGCCACCAGTTACTAGGATAACCTTGTTCTTAACATATCCCATGATGGCTTCAATATCTACATTTACAGGGTCTCTTCCTAATAAGTCCTCTACCTCTACCTTACGTAATTTACTTACACTAACTTCCCCAGTCATAAACTGATACATACCAGGAAGTATCAAGAGCTCACAGGAAGTTTCCTTACAGATATCTACGATCTCACTTATAACCTTTTTAGATACAGAAGGCATTGCAATCATTATCTCATCTATATTATAAAGCTTTACACACTCTAATATGTTATTCCTATCTCCAACTACCTTTATTCCCTGGATGTAATTCTTCTGCTTATCAGGGTCATCATCTATAATGCACTTAACAACCTTATTCTCAATATGGTCACTACCTTTGATTTCCTTAATCAAGGCATTACCTGCTTCCCCTGCACCAATAACCATAACATTTCTTGTAGATCCACCATTCTTAATCCTTCGATATGTTGCCCTTAAGAACCTATAAATAAAACGGCTTATTATGGTCATAAATAGTATCAATGCAAAGTATAAGAAGTGATAGCTCCTAGGCACTGGGTAGTTTAAAAATTTTAGTCCAACCAACTGGACTCCAGTAGCAATTACACAGGCCGAGAAGACATTTAACATCTCAATCACACCTGCAAATCTCCATAAGCTTTTATACATCCTAAAAACATTAAATATAAGCAAGGTTACTATTACATTAATAGGCATATAAGACCATATAGATTCTATAAATCTTGAATCTATATTCCCCGGCTTAAAATCAAAACGGATAATTATAGCCGTCCAGCTGGATACGACTATAATCACTATATCCAACATTAATAGAAAAAACCTACGTATCATTAATTTACTATCGATAACTTTCTTCGCCATTCCACCCATTCCTTCTCTTGGGACAGGGGGTCAGGTCCCTTGTCCCACTTTACCATTCTCTTACTTTCTTAACGCAAAATCCGTTCAATGTACTTTTATACCATTAATATATCACATTCTGCTAAAGAATGAAATAGTTGTTTCTATATAGGCTATAAAACTTACACAAATTTAATTCTTATCTAACACAACTATTAAGAAGGTTGCAATAGGTCCTATTAGCAAAGATAGAAAAAACCAGCCAAGACCAGACCTGTTTTTCCCTTGGGCAAGCCCTGCATTAATCAGTGCTAGGGTTCCCCATCCAACATAAAAATCTTTATCCATATTTATATCCCACTTTCCATATTTCTTATTTTTTATAAAAAACATCCCACATACTTTTATATCATTAATATATCACATTATTCCAAAAGTAGAAATACTTATTTTGGAATCAGGCTTCTGTTCCATTATCTAAGAAGTGTAATAGTATCCCTGTCGAATTCTATTACACCCTCTTCTCTCATCTTACCCAGCTCTCTAGAAAGGGAGGTTCGTGCAACTCCCATCCTCTCAGCTAGAGCTTTCTTTGTTATAGGAAGTCTAATATGATTAGACCCTTGTTTCTTGCATTCATAATCAAGATAATTCATAATCTTTTCTCTTAAGGTTTTGTTGGCGTAGTATTTGATCTTGCCACTTAGGATAAAAGCGTTGTCAGAGATCATTTCCAAGAAGATTTGCAGGAAGTCCCTATTTTCAACAAACAGGTCAAAGAGTACATCCTTTTCTATCTCTAATATCTCACTATCTAATTGGGTAGATATGGTCATAGGGTAGTAAGGGTTTTTTGAGAATACTAAGTTACCTCCCAGAATGTCGTTGTTATAGAAGTTTGAGATGGTTAGTAGTTTTCCATCTTCATCTATGCTATCTATAACAATCCTACCAGATAAAATAATTTCTATCTTTGTACACCTTTCCCCCTCAAAATGTATGATGCTATTCTTCTTGTAAGAAGCAATCTTGAATTTCCTCTTCTTAAGATTAGATATAATAACCTCTTCAGATAAAGATTTAAGCAAGCTTAAGTTTTTGATTCTTTCTATATTGTCTTTCATTAATATTCCCCCTTGTAGTTACCATTGTAACACCTTTTTTTATTGAATAGTATTAAAATATTATATATTCATATATTCAATTATAAAGGAGACATGTACATATGAAGAAGCATATTATTAATTTAATTCGTATTATATTTTTAGGCATTTTTATTTTCTTACTGGTAAGTGGCAAGAACATGCTTTGGTTTGCCCTGTTCGGGGTTAGTCTTATAGTGGCTATTGTATTTGGAAGAGTCTTTTGTGGTTATGTTTGCCCTATGAACACCTTGATGATTCCTACAGAGTGGATTTCTAAAAAGCTAAAAATCCAGACTGATAAGACCCCCAAATGGCTTAGTTCTGGAAAGTTTGGCTGGGTAACTTTGATAGGAAGTATTGCCATAATGATCTTAGGCAAAAGAGTATTAAACAAGAACATTCCAATTATACTTATCTGGCTAGTACTTGCTATACTTGTGGCAATTAGGTATAAGCCAGCTGTATTTCATAACTTGATTTGTCCTTTTGGAGTACTGCAGAAGGTATTTGGTAGATTTGCCATATTCTCTGAGAGAGTAGATAAGAGTGAATGTATTGGTTGCAAGAAATGTGAGAAGGTTTGTCCTTCAGCTGCAATTGAGGTAGATGAGTCAGATAAAAAGGCTGAGATTGATAGGTCTTTGTGCTTCCAATGTACAAACTGCGTTCAAGTTTGTCCGACGGATTGTATTCATTATAGTGGGACATAGGGTCAGGGTCCCTCGTTCCATTAAAAAAGCGAAGCTATGAACTTATTCATAGCTTCGCTTTTTATAGACATTTATTAATATAATACTTTTATTAATATGATACTGTAACAACTGGTTTAATCAACTCTCTTGGCTTATCTTTCATAAGTTGTACAGCCTCTGGTA
>CAYOAJ010000166.1:0-4362 GCA_964401895.1 uncultured Herbinix sp. | reverse complement strand
AGCTGCAATAAATAAGCCATAAGTCAAAGTAAACATGCTTGTTTTATCCATATTCTTCGTTCTTTCCATACTTATATTCCTCCGTCACAAAACTAATATTATTGAATTACCACAATTAAATCTATCATACTTTCCACTAAATATCAATAATGGGACAGGGGACCTGGTCCCCTGTCCCATCTACTTCAGCATATAACTATTATTAAGTACCAAGGTGTTGTATAAAAAGAGCACATCCTGGTCTTTTGTGAAATCTATATAATCTCCTATTAGATCTGTCATTATATAACGAAGATCTATTAATGTTATCTTAGAATATCCCTCCAGTAAAAGCGGTGCAAGGCTACTTCCATAAGAGTCCCTAAAAATAATTAACTCCTTCTCTGATTCCTCATCCCTATTAATTATGGTAAGAATTGATTTGGGACCAGATAAGAACAGGTTATAGGAGTCTACACCTCCAAACATATCTTCCATATATATCTTGCTATAGGTTTCATCAATATGATCGTAGACTTGGGCTTCATCTATAGCCTTGTTAGTTAGATAAACTAGGGTGTCAGGCTTGAATTTAAGGGCAGCCTGTCCATAATAAGAACCATAGAAAGGATAAAGCTCTATTTTATTATACAAGTACGAGGGCCTATCTTTATCTAAGTCTCTTCCCATTTCCTCCATAATTATCTGGGCAACGTCTTCTATCTTATCCTGCCTCCAATGAATATCTGTACGATAATAATCCTCTAATTCTAAGGAGTTAAATACATCAATATATTTCATTGAAGAAAGCCGGTCTCTCATAATTTCAATTAACCTATCATAATCCATGGAAAGATATCCATTATCAGAAGCTACAAAATAATTTTTATCTGGTATTATAGCGTAACTTACATTCATTCCATCTAGATATTTGTCATAAATCTCATTAAATTTATCAGTTGCATTTATAATTGCATTTTCATTTAAAGGATATTCCATCTTGTAGATACTTTTATCAATAAAATATATATCATTATTATCCTTTTGTTTAAAGACATAGTGCCTCGTAACAGCCTTCATTTGTCTAAAGCCATCTCTGAAAGGAAAATGGTCTAAGATATATTTTTCATAATCTTCAAAATATCCACCATTTAAAAGAGCCTTAGTAGTATATTGGGGTCTTTTTGCAAGATTCCGCCTTTCACTATAGGAAAGTAGTCTATCTTCCTTTAAAAAGCCTCCAACCATAAGTCCGTATATTATTAGAACAAATGATACTATAATAATTATGTTTTTTCTCTTGTTATCCATAATGAAACCTAGCCTTTCTAAAAACTAAAAACGAAAATACAAAAATGGATTAAATGAACCATCTATTAGATAGCCAGTTGAAATTAGTAACAATAAAATCAATACTGCAGGATGTAATATTGACATAAAACTCTTATACTTTTCCTTTTCATTTACTCTTTCGAATAAATTATACATTAAAGGAGTTGCACCTATAACCCCAATAATAAATACAAACCCATAACTTTTTAGATAGTATATTGCTTCTTCATTCCATAGTGGCAGGCCTGATAAGCCAAACATTCCCCTAAGGTTTTTCATAACTTCTCCCATACTATTGGCATTAAATATAACAAAGCTTATAATTATAAAAAAGATTACATATATATGGCTAATAATTCTTGGGATCTTGTCTAAATACTTTTTGAGTAAAAATTTCTCTATAATTAATAAAAATGCAAAGTACAATCCCCACACTATAAAATTCCACTGGGCCCCATGCCAAAAGCCTGTTAGAAACCAAACCACAAGAATATTTCTAAACCATTTACCCTTACTTACCCTATTCCCACCCATAGGAATGTAAAGATAATCTCTAAACCAGGTTCCTAAAGAGATATGCCACCTTCTCCAAAACTCTGTAATGCTTTTTGATATATATGGATAGTTAAAGTTCTCTAAGAATCTAAAGCCTAACATCCTACCAAGACCAATAGCCATATCACTATAAGCAGAAAAGTCAAAATAAATCTGTAAGCTAAAAGCTAAGGCTGTCATCCAATAAAATAATACACTTTCTTCATTAAGATTAGAAAATATTGTTCCTAATTCCCCTAAGGTATTAGCAAGTAGAACCTTTTTAGATAAGCCAATAATAAATCTATGGATACCGTAAGCCCCATCTTCTATAGTATGACTTCTTTCAGCAAGTTCCTTCTCCACCGTAGTATATCTAACAATAGGCCCGGCTATAAGCTGGGGAAACAAAGAAACATATGTAGCAAAATTCAGGACATTTTTTTGCAGCTTAGCCTGGCCCCTATATAAATCAATTGTGTAAGACATTATCTGAAATGTATAGAAGCTTATTCCTATTGGCAAAGCTAGATTGATAAGAGAAATGTCACTAGAAAAAATCTTATTAATATTTATTATAATAAAGTCGAAGTATTTAAAATACACTAAAAGACCTATACTAACCACAAGTGAGGAAATCATAGGTAATTTAGCATATTTACTCTCTCTAGCCTTGTCTATCCATAGGCCATGCAAATATCCAGAAAGAATAGAAATAATCATTAATATAATATAAACGGGCTCACCATAAAAATAAAAAAACAGGCTTGCCATTAGTAAAAGACTATTTTTAAATTTATTTGGGACTATAAAATATAGTCCCAAAACTATTGGTAAAAACAAATATAAAAAAGTAATACTAGAAAATAACATGTCTTTTCTCCTATGATAAGTTTAAATTTATTAAGGATTACTGGCCTAAGGCAAGAAAGGCTTCATGTAAAGGTTTTGCAGCTTCATCACTCATTACTAAAAATATAATATTATCAATATTGTCTACTATTACATTTTCCTCTTCCACTCCAACACAGATCCATTTGAAAGGATTAACATTTTCCTTAATATCATTCTTAATTGCTTCTACATCCGCCCCATCTTTAGCTCTTACAAGCACTAAAGAATATGCACCCGGTTGTATCATTGGTTCACTAGCTAAAGCCTCTTCAAATTCAATATCACTTTTCCCAAGATGATATTCTGCTTTCTCATCTGTTACTGGGTCAAAATATGTTCCCTCTTGTACATACTCTCTATAACTCTCTTCAAGATCGGCTGTGGAATATATCATCTTAATAATCTCCTCAAGGCTGGAATCAAGTATACTTCCGGACTCACCAGTATCACCCTCATCTCCTTCGTCCACAACACCATCTTCTATATCACTGTCTTCATCTTCTTCCTGATTATCATTCTTATCATTACTATTATCACTATCCTCAATTTGATTAATGTTATCAGGATTTTGTTCTCCATCTAATTCCTCTGTTGATCCACATGCTGTAAGACTCAACACTGTTACAAGCATAACAACCATTAAAATAATTTTCTTCATCTTTAAAATCTCCTTATTATTGTTTTTATAATGTCTTTTTTTGCATTACATATATATAGACGAGACACACAATAAAAAGGTTCCATTCTGGGACAGGGGGTCAGGTCCCTTGTCCCAGAATGGAAAAGTGTGTAAAAGTGGGACGAGGGACCTGACCCCCTGTCCCACTTGATGTAAATTTATACACTAAAATTTTATTATTATACTTTACTTTTCTTGTGTTTAGGTATAGAATACTATATTATATTAGGATTTTATTTAAAGGAGGAAAAGAAATGAATAAAAGGAATCTTATTATTATAGGAGCAGCTGGTAGAGATTTTCACAATTTCAATACTTATTACCGTGATAATGAGCTCTATAATGTTGTAGCTTTTACAGCTGCACAAATACCAGATATAGATGACAGAAAGTATCCAGCTGAGTTGGCAGGTTCTTTATACCCAGAAGGAATTCCTATCTTCTCTCAAGACAAGTTGCCTGAGTTAATTGAGGAATTTGATGTTGATGAATGTATTTTTGCTTATAGTGATGTAAAATATGAAGATGTAATGGGCATCTCTGCTATTGTTAATGCTGCAGGTGCAGACTTTACCCTTATGGGGGCTAAACACACTTCTATTGAAAGTACTAAGCCAGTAATTTCTGTTTGTGCTGTTCGTACTGGTGCTGGTAAAAGCCAGACTTCAAGGGTAATTATCGAAGATCTTATGGAAAATGATCTGAAAGTTGTGGCAATTAGACATCCCATGCCTTATGGAGACCTAGTTGCACAAAGAGTTCAAAGATTTGCTACTATTGATGATTTAAAGAAACACAAATGTACAATTGAAGAAATGGAAGAATACGAACCCCATGTTGAACGTGGTAATATTATTTATGCAGGAGTAGATTATGAGGACATTTTAAGGGCCGCTGAAAATGATCCAGATGGCTGTGATGTAATCCTATGGGATGGTGGTAAT
>CAYOAJ010000165.1:0-4455 GCA_964401895.1 uncultured Herbinix sp. | reverse complement strand
TGGAGGATACAACTATCATGGAAGATTTGAATTTATTCCACTGGAGTCCATGAAGAAAGCTTGCCAAGTAATAGTTAAAATCGCTGAAAACAATGCTAAAGAGTAAAAGAGGTTGACACCATGAAGATACTATTAATAGATGATGAAAAATTATTAGTAAAGGGCTTAAGAAAGAGCTTGGAGCAAGATGGCTTTCAAGTTACAGTTGCCTATGATGGGGAGGAAGCCTGGGATATATTTAATAAGGATGACTTTGAATTCATTTTACTGGACCTGATGTTACCTAAGATAGACGGCATTAGTTTATTTAGAATGATCCGCCAGGAAAGTGATGTTCCAGTTATTATGCTGACAGCCAAGGATAGTGATATAGATAGGATAGTTGGTTTAGAACTGGGTGCTGACGATTATATTACAAAGCCCTTCAACACTAGGGAACTTATTGCGCGGATTAGGGCTGTTACAAGAAGAATGAATAAAGATAAGAAAGAAGAAGATGGGGATAAGATATATAGATCAGGAGACCTAGTCTTAAACCCTGAATATATGGTAGTAAAGAAGGGAACTGAGGAAGTTGACTTGACCCCTAAGGAATTCGATATACTTCATCTACTAATAAGAAATAAAGGCAGGGTATTTACCAGGGATGAGATCTTTGATTATGTCTGGAATGAGCCTTCCTTAGACACAAGGACCATAGATGTCCATATTAAGAACCTTAGAGAGAAGTTAAAGGATGATGGTGCAGAAAACCCAATGATAGAGACAAAATGGGGAGTAGGATATTACTTTAGAAGGGATTGATAAAAAATTGTTTAAATCAATAAAGTATAAACTAACCCTAATTTATATCATTTTAATTGGAGTACCATTGTTAATTATTAATTATCTATCTATAGATAATATGACTAATTCCATATTGTCAGAGATAGAAGTAGATGCCTTAAAAACAGCCAATATAGTATCTGATATTAGTAGAAATAATGCAGATGAGCCCTTACAACTTAGACAAAGGGTTAAGGAATATGTAGATACAGAAGAGGGCAGGGTTTTAGTTATAGATAGGGATGGGCAAGTGATTGTGGATAGCGCCAATCTCTTAGAAGGTAGGTTGATAGATAATAAAGAGATCACCCTTGCTTTTAAGATGCAGGAGGCCATAGGATATTATTATAGTAATAAATACTTAGTCCAAGTAGCTGTCCCTATAGTTGAGAAAGTAGGGGATGAAAGACTAGCTAGTGGCGTAGTTCTAGTTTCTCTTAATGTTGATGAGGCCTTTAATAATATACAAAGCTTTAGCCGCAACTTAATTATGATATCTCTAGTGGCTGCAATAATTGCTGTAATCGTTGCATTTGTAGTAAGTAGCCGGATAACAAAACCCATAAGTGTTCTATCTAAGACGGCAAGGAAGATTGGTGATGGCCATCTTGGAGAGACAGTAGATATAAAGTCTAAGGATGAGATAGGAAGGCTGGCAGAAGATTTTAATGATATGAGCAAGGAACTCTACCGTATTGACCAGGGGAGGACGCAGTTTATAGGCAATGTGTCCCATGAACTTAAAAGTCCCCTAGCCTCTATCAAGGCATTAATAGATTCCCTTCTCTATGGTGAAGATAATATAGAAACTTATAAAGAATTCTTAGGGGATATTGATTCGGAGATAGATAGGCTCACTGACTTGGTGAATTCACTATTAGATTTAACAAGAATTGAAGAGCAAGGAATTAATACAGATACCTACTCAATAGGAGATATCATTAATGAAGCTGCGAGAATATTAAAACCCCTGGCAAATAAACATAAGGTTTCTATTAATGTGGATATAAGGGACGACATCAATCTAATATGTGATAAAAAGCTAATAGAAATTGCATTGATTAATCTTATAGATAATGGAATAAAGTATAGGGATACAGGTAAAGCTGAAAACAAGGTAGACATTATAGCAAGGTCCACAAAAGAAGGATATCAGATAGAGGTAATAGATAATGGAATTGGAATAGATGAAGGTGAGATAGAGGCTGTACTTGAGAAGTTCTACCGGACAGATAGGTCTCGGTCCCGTGATACCGGGGGAACAGGTATAGGCCTGTCAACTGTTGATAGGATAATAAAGCTCCATGGTTGGAAGATAGAGATTCATAGTGAACTTAATGAGGGAACAAGGGTTAATATTATGGTTGCTAAGACATCCTAAACAATTCTTTATAACTTCTTAACATTTTCTTAGATAAATATTTAAAATGGTCAATTACAATATAATTGAATCAGAAAACAAGATAAAAAAAGAGAGGATGTTTATTATGTTGAAAAAATTAGGGATATTTACAATGGGACTTATACTTACTCTTAGTCTAACTGCTTGTGGAAGAGAAAGAATAGTGGAGGTTTTACCTCAAGAAGTTGATAATTCAACTATCAATGATACTAATGACTATGAAACAATTCCAGTAGTAGTAGAAGATAGTGCTAATGACATTGTTGAACCTGAGCCAGAAAGCATAGAAGAAGAAATCACTATATATTATTCAAATCAAGAATATATAATGACAGGAGATGAGTCATTAGACATAGTTATTCCAGTGAAGAAAAGCGTTATGGTTGGAGAAAAACCTATAGAAGAGATTGTTGTAGAGGAATTACAGAAAGAGCCAGAAGATGAAAACTTGTCAACAAGTCTAGCTAACTTAGATATTATATCTGTTGACACAGTAGAAAATATAGCTTACGTTAACATTTCCTCAGAAGGTTTAAGCGGAGGAAGCTTAACAGAAACATTGGTACTACAGCAGTTGGTATACTCACTTACTGAATTAGATGAAGTAGAAGCAGTGCAAATATTAGTAGATGGAAGTAAGGAAGTATCTCTTATGGGTCATATTACTATAGAGGAACCATTAACAAGATAGATAGAATTACAATAAAGAACCACTAGATAAACCCTATTTCGAAGAAAAGTTTATCTAGTGGTTTTATTTATAAGTCTTTTTCTTTCTTTTACATAATAATAGTATATAGATTGATTTAAAGAGATATGACAGATACATGAAATCTAGCATAAAAGCCGTTACCAATTATTACAGCAACCTTTTGAATATAAGGAAAGTGAGGGGTATTTGCCTGAGGAATATCAGTAACTGGGTTAGGTTTTGCCCCATGAACTGCCTTTTGTTATGACACTATTTATAAAAAATAGATTATAAAGTGGTTTTTCTGTTATAATAAGCTTAATGATATATAAATTAAAAAACAGGCTAAGGAGGTATTACTATGTTAGGAGCAATAGCAGGAGATATTATAGGATCACGGTTCGAATTTAACAATCACCTAAGCAAGGATTTTGAATTATTTACTGAGGAATCTCATGTGACAGATGACAGTATTATGACTATTGCAGTTGCAAAGGCTATAATGGAAACAGAGAAAGAGATACCCTATCTAAGAACGGGTAATCTAGAATATAATAATGACTACTATGACTTACTATCTAGAATGTCTGTGAAATACATGCAAGAGATTGGACGTAAATACCCTAACTGCGGTTACGGTGGCTTGTTTGAACAATGGTTTTTTTCTGATAATCCTGAGCCTTACAATAGTTTTGGTAATGGGGCTGCTATGCGGATTAGTCCAGTAGGCTTTGCAGCGCGAAATGAAGCAGAGGCTATTGAGCTTTCCAGAGCAATTACTTCTATTAGTCATAATCATGAAGAAGGAATGAAAGGTGCTGAAACTACTGCTGTTGCAACTTACATGGCAGGGAATCTTTTTTCCAAAAGTGATATCTATGAAAAAGTTACAGACTACTATGTATTGGATTTTACAGTTGATGAAATAAGAGAAATTTATGAATTTGATATTACATGCCAAGGTACAGTTCCCCAAGCACTTCAGTGCTTTTTTGAATCTAGGTCATATGAAGATGCAATTCGCATAGCTGTATCATTAGGTGGAGATAGTGATACAATAGCAACCATTACAGGAGGAATTGCGGGGGATTTCTATGGTATACCAGATTATATTAGGGAGAAAGCATTAGAGTATCTGGATGATGACCTTAGGGAGATTTATGATGAGTGGGAAGAATTTATAAAGTATTAATTCTGTGGGACAGGGGGCCGTTCAGGGCTGGGTCCACTTGTTGTGGGACAGGTCCCTTGTCCCATTTTTTGAGCGGGAGATTTATAAGATTTTAATTTAAAAGATGGTGAGGATTTATGGGGTTGGGAAGAAGGGCAATATCTAAGGTGAAAAGGCTTTGATATTGCTTTTTTATATTAAAACAGGAGGGAAAGCTGTGTTTTGTTAATATGTACCATATTACAAAATAAATCTTGTCATATTTTTTATAGAATAACAGTTTACTTTATGACAAAATCGTGTATAATATAATTATAGATAATAATAAGGAGGTTTTGTTATGGCTGTTGATATGGTTAAGCTAGG
>CAYOAJ010000164.1:0-4588 GCA_964401895.1 uncultured Herbinix sp. | reverse complement strand
TACCCTCTTTAATAATGGTTGCAGTCTTTGGCTGAAGGCCCATTAACTTCTTTATAGACTCTGAAGTCCTACCTTTTGTTACAGACTCCAGATATTTGCCTAAGGTAATTAGTGTAAGAATAACTGCAGCAGATTCAAAATATAAATCCATTGCATAAGATCCATCTCCCTGGAAAATCTGAATTACTGCGTATACACCATAGATAAAGGCTGCCGATGTACTTACAGCAATCAAGGAATCCATGTTAGGATTTCCTCTAAATAAGGTTTTAAATCCTACTGTATAATACCTATAGCCTATAATCATTACTGGAATTGTAAGAAGTAATTGTGTTAAAGCAAAAGCTTTAGGATTTAAGTTAGGATCGATAAATTCTGGTATGGGAAGGCCAACCATATGTCCCATGGATATATAAAATAAGGGCAGGGTAAATATGGCTGATAAAATAAATTGCCTCCATAATGTCTTTTTCTCTCTATCCTTACTTTCTTTATCTGTATCAACAGTACTATCTTCCTCTATTACTTTGTAGCCAGCATCTTCTACCGCTTTCTTTATATCTGAAACCCGTAAAGCTGATGGGTCATAACTAATAGTAAGTTTTTCTGTGGCAAGATTTACACTAGTCTCAGTAACTCCATCAAGCTTCCTAGTGGCTCTTTCAACCGCTTGGGCACAAGATGCACAGGTCATTCCTTGTATTTTAAATCCTCTTGAAACTGTGTCTTCAGCAGCATCATAGCCTGCCTTTTTTATTGCTTCTTTAATATCATCAAATGAAAGCTTAGCATCATCAAAGCTTACATTCATCTTCTCTGTAGCGAGATTTACACTAGCATCCTCTACTCCCTCTAGCTTTTTTGTAACTCTTTCAACCGCTTGGGCGCAGGATGCACAGGTCATCCCTTGTATTTTAACTGATTTTTTAGTCATCCTTTTACCTCCTAATTTGGGACAGGGGGTCAGGTCCCTTGTCCCACTTTTACTTACTTTTCCATTCTGGGACGAGGGACCTGTCCCCCTGTCCCACCTGTCCCCACTCTTGGGGGGTGCCTAAATATATTATATAAGCTATTTCTTTTTCTGTCAAGGGCCACTATTAAAATATTATCCCTTACTGACAGACTCTTTACTCTTTTTGCCTTGCTAATAGTAGTTTCTTTAATTATAATATGTAAATGAAATGGAGAAAAATTATGAAAAATACAAAACGAAAAGAATTTACTCACGGCTTTAAATCAGGCATACCAATAGCCTTAGGCTATATCCCCGTATCTTTTACCTTTGGATTAATGGCTGTCTCTGGGGGAATTCCTGTTTGGATGGCTGTTTTTATTTCATTTTCCAATCTTACCTCTGCTGGCCAATTTGCAGGAACCAATCTTATTATAAGTGGGGCCAGCTATTTGGAGATAACTTTAACTACATTTATTATTAACATTAGATATATGCTTATGTCTCTTTCTTTAACCCAAAGGCTGGATAAGAAAATGGACACAGGAAAGCGTTTACTTGTTGGATATGGTGTTACTGATGAGATCTTCTCTGTGGCATCAGTTGAAAATGGGACACTTACATTTCCCTATCTTATGGGACTGATTATAGGGCCTGTTATTGGCTGGACTAGTGGGACTGCCTTAGGAGCTCTTATTTCCACAGCCCTGCCAGAGAACCTAAGCAATGCTATGGGAATTGCTTTATATAGTATGTTTATTGCTATTGTACTTCCTGTTGCAAAAAAATCAAAACAGGTTACTTTAATAGTTATAATGTCAGTAGCTGTTGTTTGCATTCTAAGATACATTCCATTATTTAGTATGATTTCTTCTGGTTTTCGCGTGATTATTGCAACAATAATTGGAGCGGGAATTGGGGCATTTGTTTTTCCGATAAAAGAAGATAAGCTTCAAAAAGAAGAGCAAAATGAAAAGGAGGACTTATAAGATGGATTTAAAATATGCATTTACTGCTGTTTTACTTATGGCACTAGTAACCTATCTACCAAGGATCCTTCCTTTAGTAGTCTTTAGGAAAGAAATAAAATCAAATTATGTAAAATCATTTTTATATTATGTTCCTTACGCAGTGCTGGGAGCCTTAACCTTTCCTGATATCTTTTATTCAACAGGAAATTTTGCTACTGCTCTATGCGGCACCATAGTTGCACTTATCCTGGCCTATAAGGACAAAGGATTGGTGGTTGTTGCAATTGGAGCAATAATTACTGTCTATATTACAGGCTTTATCTTCTAAGTGGGACAAGGGACCCGGCCCCCTGTCCCATTTAAGGGGCTATTAGATATAAAACTATTAAATGAACTGGATAAAACAAATAGAAGATAAACTTTAAGTTTAAGCCTCTTTCTCCATTATAAAATTTAACTAAAATCACATCTACAAATGCTACTATCTCATTCACTGACATAATGGTAAGGATGGTACAACCTCCTAACATTGAACTGACTGGAGATTCCCTTAATAGGTACATCGTGGCAATAGTCAGTACACCGAATCCTCCATAATCCGTATTCAAAAAATCTGCTGTAAGCATGCCTGCAAGCAATAATAATAAACACGCAAAGAATGCAATGCTAGTTTGAAGTGAAGTATTTTTTATCATAGGAAACCACTTTTTCTTGGTAGTCCTTTCTTCTATCAACGAAAAACCCTGCATCACAAGTAAGCCAATTAATAAGGTAAAGAAAACATTTTGATAATCAGGGGCAAAACCCCGGCCACGAAAAGCTAAATTAAACGGAATCTCAGAAATTAAAGCAAAAACTCCAAGACGTAAGGCATATTTTTTGTGACTTCTTGTATACTTAAATCCTTCAATTAATAAGAAACAGAAGATAGGAAAAGCAAGTCTCCCTATTAACCTCATATATTTATATATTGAAATCAAATTCGTGTTCGCAATATTAGCCAACATATAAGCTTTTATTACAACTGCTGCCGTGTGGTCTATTAACATTGATATAATTGCTATTATTTTCAGTGTGCTACCGCTGATTCCTATTGTTCTTGCCTTCATAATATCCCCCAAATTTTATTATTATGTTATATCTTCCAATTAATTCTATAGCTTTTCTTTTACTAAATCAATGTTTTTTTAAAGAAAAACCTCATAAGTTAAAGTTTAATCACACTTTAACTTATGAGGCCTATAAAAATAACTTTTATTTAAAAGCATGAGAAAAATATAATTCTTGATAGGTTTATTCTATCATATTCCCAACAATTTCTTCTCCAACGAAAACCTTCTACTACATTTCGTCTAACAGATGTTGGATAGAACCAGAAAGCCCCTCCACCAATTAGCCATACAAATGTAAAGCGGTTTAAGCACTGTCTTATTCCAGTGGGCTGTCTCCTAGAATCCATTCCTCGTCCTAAAGGCATTGGCTCTCCACTTAACTGGCCCCGAGGCATCTCAGGTTCGAAGCTTGGAGGGGGACCACTAGGGGGTCTACCTTGTTGAGATCCTGGTCCTTGCCCAGGTCCACCTGGAAAAGGACCAGGAAAAAACTCTTGCTGCTTTACTTCATTTGACTCATCATTGTATAAATTATTATCCATATAAAATCCTTCCTATTATAATAGTTGGCATTATATAATATGAAAAATTATTGAATAAGGTGATCGATATTATAACTATCATTTAGGACTTTCGTAAAAAACTCTATATTGATATAATGGGAATTAGCAGATTATAAGACAAATCATAATAATTGGAGGTTGTACTGTGAAATTACATGAAATAAATATAAGAGATCCCTTTGTTCTCCCTTACCAAGGTAAATACTACATGTACGGAACCAGGGGGCCAACTTGTTGGGGTGAATGTGATGGTTTTGATGTTTATATCAGTGAAGACCTAGTTAATTGGAGCGATCCTATTGAAGTCTTTCATAAACCTGAAGGTTTCTGGGCTGACCGAAATTACTGGGCCCCTGAAGTACATCTTTATAAGGGTAAATTCTACGCCTTTATAAGCTTTAAGTCCCTAGATCGGTGCCGAGGGACGCAGATACTTATCTCAGATAAGCCAGAAGGACCATTTCAGCTCCATAGTGATGGACCTGTAACCCCTTCTGATTGGGAATGCCTTGATGGGACCCTGTACGTTGACAAGGAAGATCAACCTTATATGATATTTTGTCACGAATGGGTCCAGGTAGCTGATGGAGAAATATGTGCTGTTAAGCTTTCCCCTGATTTAAAAGAAGCTATTTCTCAGCCTGTCATACTTTTTAAAGCTTCTGACCCACAATGGACTAGGGAAATAAAAGGGGGACCAAATTACTGTACAGATGGTCCTTATATCCATTACCTAGAAGAAGATAAAAACAATCCAAAAGCTACTAAACCCCTACTTATGTTATGGTCAAGTTTTGGAGACCAGGGTTACGGATTAACAATTGCCCGCTCACATAGTGGGGATATTACTGGTCCTTGGGAGCATGACCCTATGCCTTTATATGAGAAAGACGGTGGCCATGGTATGATCTTTAAGACATTTGAAGGACAATTATATCTAGCACTTCATACCCCTAATGAACCCCTGAAAGAAAGGCCTATATTTAT
>CAYOAJ010000163.1:0-4621 GCA_964401895.1 uncultured Herbinix sp. | reverse complement strand
ACTGTAGGAAAGGGACAGAGAGTTGGAGTCTTTGCAGGAAGTGGTGTAGGAAAAAGTACCCTACTTGGTATGTTTGCCAGAAATACTAAGGCAGATGTTAATGTAATTGCCCTAATAGGTGAACGGGGAAGAGAAGTAAGAGAATTTATAGAAAGAGACTTAGGGGAAGAAGGTATGAGGCGGTCAGTAGTAGTTGTGGCTACATCGGACAAGCCAGCTCTTATTCGTAAAAAGGCGGCACAAACAGCAACTGCCATAGCCGAATACTTTAGAGATCAAGGTAAAGATGTACTACTTATGATGGACTCCTTAACACGTTTTTCAATGGCACAAAGAGAAATCGGTTTGGCATCAGGTGAACCACCAGTATCTAGAGGCTATCCACCTAGCGTTTATTCTGAGATGCCTAAGTTGTTAGAAAGGGCAGGATGCTCAGAAAAGGGCTCTATTACAGGGTTATATACCGTATTAGTGGATGGTGATGATTTTAATGAACCAATAACTGATACAGCTAGGAGTATCTTAGATGGCCATATTATGCTTTCTAGACATTTGGCCCAAAGAAATCATTACCCGGCAATAGATGTTCTACAAAGTATTTCCCGTGTTATGAATTCAATAATAGATGATAAGCATAAAGATGTTGCAGCTAAGTTAAAGAATGTAATGGCAACATATCAGGAAGCTGAAGATTTGATAAATATTGGTGCCTATAAGTCAGGTTCTAATGAAGAAATAGATTATGCAATATCTAAAATCAAGGCAGTAAATAATTTTCTTAAGCAAGATGTAGATGAGAAGTTTGACTTTGACCAAGAAGTTGCTTTATTAGAGGAGATATTTGAAGAATAATGAAAAAATTCAAATATAGTATGGAAAGTATATTACAAATAAATATTAAGCTAGAAGATCAAGCAAGAAACAACTATAGCAGTGCCAGGAATCGTCTTACAGAGGAAGAGGAGAGGCTTGATCAAATTATTATAAGAAAAAATACTTATGAAGATGAACTAAGACAATTAAGAAGTATGAAATTAGATTTATTTAAGATAAAAGAATGTGAACAGGCTATTGAGCTTATGGAGGAAAAAAAGCAAGAACAGGCTAATATTGTTAGGAATGCAGAAAACAGATTGGAAATTGCAAGAATTCGATTAAGTACAGCAATGATAGAAAGAAAAACTCAAGATAAGCTAAAAGAAAATGCATGGGCTGAATACTTAGAAGAGTATGAGGCAGAGCAACAAAAAGAAGTTGATGAACTTAATAGCTTTAGCTATAGTAAGGAAGAGTTAACTTAGGAGGGCAATGATGGCAAGAGAAGAAAAAAGAAGTGACAAAAGGCTACTTACCGTACTTGTAGCAGTTCTAATTGCTGTTCTATGGTTAGCTATATTTATTTTATTAATAAAGATAGATGTTGGAGGATTTGGTTCTGGTGTATTAAGACCCATATTGAAGGATGTACCGATACTTAATCTTATATTACCAGATGTATCAGATGAAGAGTTAGCCCAGGAATATGGTTATGAATATAAATCTATAGTAGATGCTAACCAACGTATAGAAGAATTAGAAGAAATATTAACAGGAGTAGTTGTTGATAATGATGATGACAATGAAACAGCTGATTACATAGCAGAACTAGAAGCAGAGATAAGTAGACTAAAGGTAATTGAAGAAGAACAAGAAGAATTTAAGGAAAGACAAAAAGAGTTTGATAAAAATGTAGTATTTGCAGAAGCCGCACCAGATGTTGAGGAGTATAAAAAATACTATGAAACCATAGATCCAGCTAATGCAGAGATTATATATAGACAAGTAGTTGAACAAATGCAATATTCTTCTGCTATATTAGAAAAGGCAGAGATTTATAGACAGATGGATGAAAAGGCAGCTGCAAATATCCTTGAAACTTTATCAGCTGATCTTGAGGCAGTAGCAGAAATCTTGTTGTCCATGAGACCAAAAGAAAGTGCAGCAATAATGGCTGAGATGGACAGTCTCTTTGCAGCAAAGATAACCAAGAAGATGCTTGATATGGATGCAGAAAGACTAGCTAATTAAGAGTGGTTACATCCAAGGCTTTATTAAAAGGCCTTGTTGTAATATATAGAAAATACAAGAGAAAGGAGGGAAGATGATGGTGCAAAGTGTTATGCCTACAGCAAGTTTTTTTGTAAATGATAAGCCTGTAAGAGGTGGCCCTAAAGTTGTTGATAATAGCAATCCTTTTGACAAAGTAATGAATAAAAACATAAATAAAAGCTTAAAGACAACTAGTAAGAGTAAGGGCCTAGAATCCGAGAAAACTCCTAGTGACATTGAAAAAACATCTGATTTTGACCTTAAAGAAGACCAGTTTCTATCAAGAGCTACAAAGACTAAGGAATCTAATCATTCAAAAGAAGACAAAATGATAAAGTCTGATCTAGAGTTTGATGAAGAAACAATAGGAAAGATACAGTCGATGCTTCAGACAATTAAGGTGACTGTAATGGACTTGATAAATATTACTGAGGAAGATTTCAACAACCTTATAGGGGAAATGGCAGAAGAAGGATTTACCCCCTTGGACTTAATTAATGAAGATGGTTTAAAGCAGATAATTCTTTTATCACAAGGGCAAGGAGATATAGCAAGCTTTTTAACAGATGAGGGATTAGTAGATAAGTTAAATAACCTTATACAAGCTGTAGAAACAATCAAGGAAGAGGCTGGAACAGAAATAAATCTTGAGCAAGTAGAAGAGTATTTTGCTGAACCTTCCATTGAGGAATCAGTACAAGGTACAGAAATACTACAAGATGCAGAAATTATTCAAAAGCCAAATCAAAAACAGGAAGACAAATTAGACCTTGAGAACTTAGAAAGTGATAAGGAAGGAATAAGTGTAATTGAAAACTCCGATCCTGACACCCCTGCTATAGAGTATTCTTATGAAGGACAAAGTAAGGCAGGATATGATGAACAAGACCTAAAAGAAACTGATAGTTGGAATGATTTTCTAGACAACCTAACAGGAGTTGTCAAAGAAACAAAAGTCCAAATTAACGGGAATATGGAAGAGCTTGTTCAAGTAAGAGAGATTGCCAATCAGATTATCGAGAGGGTTAAAGTTACTATTAAGCCGAACCAGACATCAATGGATCTTCAATTAAACCCTGAGAATTTAGGCAAAGTAAATCTATCTATACAATCTACAGGTGACCGTATGACAGCTAAATTTGTAGTAGAAAATGAACTTGTCAAAGAAGCTATTGAAAGTCATATACAACTGTTGAAAGATAGTTTAAGTGAACAGGGACTTAAAGTGGATTCTGTAGAAGTGGTAATTGAAAGTAATAACTTTTGGCAAAGAGAACAGGATTCAGAAAATCAGAAACATCAAGGTGAAGGTAAGAATTCCAAGAATAAGATTAGTTTAGAAAAAGCCTTAAGTATGGAAGAATTAGCAGAAGATGAACTAGAGGAAGTAAATCTTACCGGAATAAGCGGTGAGCTAAATGAAAACTCAGGTATGCAAATTGATTACACGGCTTAACTAGATACCATTAGAGAAAGGATGGGAAAATGAGTGACTTAATCAAAAATGTGACAGAAGGAGTCATAGAACAAACTAAGAGCAATACCAAGAGTCAAAAAGCATCTAATGAATTAGATAAAGACGCATTTCTTAAGCTATTAGTTACTCAGATGCTACATCAAGATCCCTTGAATCCAAGTACAGACACTGAATTTATTGCTCAGCTTGCAACATTTTCACAATTAGAGCAACTACAGAACATAAGCGCATCATCAACTAATTCACAGGCTCTAAACCTAGTAGGCAAGCATGTTATCGTTAATTCAGAAAGTGCAACAGGAGAGATTGTAACAGTAAGTGGTAAGGTTGATTTTGTTAATATGACAGGAAATAAGGCACACTTGTCAATTGGTGGAAACCTATACGGTGTTGAACAGTTGAGCACAGTTATTGATGATGAGTATATATTCATGCAGGGTTTACCAGGAGTTAAGGACAAGGTGGAGCTGGAATTTAACGGGGAAAGACCTGAAGACTTATTGTTTATAGTAGATATGGGTCAAGGGGAAACTAAAGCAGATGCAGTGGCAATAGTGGTAGAAGGAGAACTTTTAGCTCAAGAACATGTAAAAGTATCAGAAGATAAAGTTATAATATCCAAAGAAGCATTAGCTAATTTGAAAAATGGAGTTTATGATCTGACTTTAATCTTTAATGATCCTTTACTAACAACAGTACAAGATATGGTTACTTTACAAGTTAAGAATTTTTCGGAATTTATCTAAATTTTTTAATGAAAAGGGTGATTAAATATGAAGATACCAGCTAATCAATTTCCTTCGATTGAACAGATGACTGAACAGTTGAAGACTGGTAAGAGTATAAAAGCCGACAAAAACCAGCATAAGGGCCTACCCTTTAATGAGATTTTAAAAGGCAAACAAGAGGCAGGTCAAAGTAGTCATTTAACTTTTTCCAAACATGCAAATGAGCGTCTGGCAACTCGAAATATTGACTTGACGGATGAGCAATATCAACGTTTAGAAGATGGAGCAAAAAAAGCTGGAGAAAAGGGAATTAATGAATCCCTAGTAA
>CAYOAJ010000162.1:0-4681 GCA_964401895.1 uncultured Herbinix sp. | reverse complement strand
TTGTAGGTCCTGAATCAAGGGGCTTTATATTTGGTGTTCCTCTTGCATATAACTTGCACAAACCCTTTATACCTGTTAGAAAAGAAGGGAAACTACCAGGGGATACAATTTCAATTGATTATGAATTAGAATATGGTAAAGCTACTATTGAGATTCATAAAGATGCAATTAAACCTGGGCAAAAAGTTGTACTTGTTGATGACCTTATTGCAACCGGAGGTACAATCGAAGCTATTACTAAATTAGTAGAATCCCTTGGAGGAGAAATTATTAAGGTGATTTTCTTAATGGAACTTGAGGGACTAAGTGGTCGTGATAAATTAGAAGGTTATGATGTAGAAGCAGTTATTAAATATAATGACAAATAAACCTTAATGATAATTTATTTTGGAGGTGATATCATGAAGGAAATTAAAAAGCCAATAGGTATTAGGCAATCGATTCCAGCACCAGCTGAGTTTACAGAGCCGGAAGTTTTATTTGAGAATCTTGTGAATAAGATTAAGAGTTATCACCCTTCTAGTGATATCACGATGGTAGAAAAGGCATATCGTCTGGCTGATGGGGCTCATAAAGAACAGAAAAGGAAATCAGGTGAACCTTATATAGTTCATCCTCTTTGTGTTGCAAATATTTTGGCAGAACTTGAACTTGATAAGGAAAGTATAGTAGCAGGTCTACTACATGATGTAGTAGAGGATACTCATTATACTCTTGAGGATATTGAAGAGATGTTTTCTGAAGAAGTAGCCCTCCTAGTTGACGGTGTCACTAAACTTACCAAGATAAATTATGCTATGGATAAGGTTGAACTTCAAGCAGAGAATTTGAGAAAAATGTTTCTGGCAATGGCTAAGGATATTCGTGTTATTTTAATAAAATTAGCAGACCGACTTCATAATATGCGGACTCTACAGTATCAACAAGAAGAAAAACAAAAGGAAATAGCCAGAGAGACAATGGACATATATGCTCCAATAGCTCAAAGACTTGGTATATCTAAGATTAAGGTTGAACTTGATGATTTATCACTTAAATACCTTAAACCAGATGTCTATAAAGATCTTGCTGAAAAAATTGCTACAAAAAGAAGTGAAAGACAGGCCTATATAGATAACATTGTTGCTGAAGTGGAAGAGCATATGAAAGAAGCTGATGTTGAAACTAAGGTTGAAGGAAGAATTAAGCACTTCTTTAGTATTTACAAGAAGATGATAAATCAAAATAAAACTTTAGATGAGATTTATGATCTATTTGCTGTGCGAATTATTGTTAATTCCTTAAAGGATTGTTATGCAGCCTTAGGTATTATTCATGAGATGTATAAACCTGTTCCTGGCCGTTTTAAGGATTATATTGCAATGCCAAAGCCTAATATGTATCAATCACTTCATACTACACTTATAGGTCCTAATGGAGCACCCTTTGAGATACAGATACGTACATTTGAGATGCATAGAACAGCTGAATACGGTATTGCTGCTCACTGGAGATATAAAGAAGGCAATGATGGCAAGGGAACTTCAGCTTCCTCTGAAGAAGAGAAGTTAACCTGGCTAAGACAGGTGCTAGAATGGCAGAGGGACCTATCTGACAATAAAGAGTTTTTATCTTTAGTAAAAGATGATTTTAACCTTTTTTCAGATAGTGTATATACATTTACGCCAACTGGAGATGTTAAAACCTTACCCAACGGGTCTAATACTATTGACTTTGCCTATAACATTCATAGTGCTGTAGGTAATAAGATGGTTGGGGCAAGGGTAAATGGAAAGCTTGTGCCTATAGATTATGTTTTGCAAAATGGGGACAGGGTAGAGATAATGACTAGTCAGAACTCTAAAGGGCCAAGTAGAGACTGGCTTTCCGTGGTGAAAAGTACTCAGGCTAAGAACAAGATAAACCAATGGTTTAGATCCCATTTTAAAGAAGAAAATATTATGAAAGGTAAAGAGCTGCTTTCAGACTATGCTAAATCAAGAAATATAGTCTTAAGTGATTTACTGAAGAATGAATATATAGACGGGGTTAAGCGTAAATATGGATTCCGTGATTGGGATTCTGTTTTGGCTGCAATTGGTCATGGTGGTTTAAAAGAAGGCCAGGTTGTAAACAAACTTAAAGATGAGTATAGAAAGAAAAACAAAAAAGAAATTACTGATGATAAAGTAATGAAATCTATAGGAATAAGTAAAGAGGAAAGGACCACTTCTAGGAAGTCAAAAGGTGGTATTGTAGTTGAGGGAATCCATGACGTTTCAGTAAGACTATCAAAATGTTGTAGTCCAGTGCCTGGAGATGAGATTATAGGATTTGTTACTAGGGGTAGAGGAGTTTCTATTCACAGAACAGATTGTATAAATGTTTTGAACCTTCCTGAAAGTGATAGGGAAAGATTAATTGATGCTGAATGGAGTATTACCGATGGAAAAGAAACCGGTGGACTTTATGTAGCAGAAATCGTGATTTATTCTCATAATAGGACAGGTGTTTTAGTTGATATTTCTAAAGTCTTTACAGAGAATAAGATAGATGTAACATCTATGAATGTCAGAACCAACAAGAAGGGTAGGGCAACTATTGTTGTAGGTTTTGAGATTTCTAGTGTGGAAGAATTGAATGAAATTGTCTCTAAAATTCGTAATGTAGAAAGTGTTATAGATATAGAAAGAACAGCGGGATAGTAATAGATATATTAGAAAGGACTTTGCAATGAATGATTTTAGAATAAAAACCCTTGTACTTGGTCCATTACAGACAAATTCTTATGTTATTTATAATAATAAGAGTAAGGAAGCTATTGTAGTCGATCCAGCTGCTGAAGCTGAGAAAATAATAAATTTCTTAAAAGAATATGACCTGGTTTGCAGAGCTATTATGCTAACCCACGGTCATTTTGACCATATTTTAGGGGTTAAGGATCTAAAAGAGGCTACAGGGGCTCATGTCTATGCCCATGAAGAAGAAGTGGATCTACTAGAAAATCCAAACTTAAATGCTTCTTCCCAAGTGGGGCAGGCATACACTGTGAAAGTAGACGTTACTCTTAAAGATGAACAAATCCTTGATCTAATAGGACAAAAGATTAAAGTAATTCACACACCTGGACATACTGCTGGTGGAGTTTGTTATTTATTTGAAGAAGAAAATGTTCTTATTAGTGGAGATACACTCTTTCAAGCTAGTATTGGTAGAAGCGATTTTCCTACTGGTAATGGAAGGGTTTTAATAGATTCTATAAGGACCAAACTTATGGTACTTGATGAAAATATAGACGTATATCCTGGACATGGGAATCCCACTTCTATTGGATATGAAAAAAGACACAATCAATTTATTACTAATTAACAAGATGTATAAAGAAATAAAATTGGAGCGAAAATGATTCGAATCGTATTATCTGATATACAATACAAAATGGATGTTTATAATATCATAAAATCCATCTATCCAGATGAAATTTTTGATTTTATAGAAGAGACTACAAAAGAAAAGCTTGATAAATATATTGACAGTCAGACTACTTCTGTACTGAAGGTAGAATTAAAGTCAAGTAAGATTACAATAGAATATATTTATTATAAAACTGGCAAATGCAAAGAACTTGAATCTTCCATAGATATTGGACCAGAAATAACTACAAATAGCCAATATAAAAATGCAATGAAGAGGCAACTCTATAAAATACTTAAAAAAGTGTCTGGTCGATTATTGCCATGGGGGATTTTGACAGGAATAAGACCTACAAAGATAGTCTATGAAAAGATAGAAGAAGGCTATGATGACAAAGAAATCACTAGTTATATGCAGGATGAATTCATGTGTTCTGATGATAGAATAAGGCTGAGTTTGGATATTGCTAAAAGAGAACTAAGCCTTTTAGAAGATATGGATTATAAGAATGGATATAGTTTGTATATAGGAATACCCTTTTGCCCTAGTACATGTTTGTACTGTTCATTTAGCTCATTTTCTATGGAGAAGCATGGTAAGTATGTGGATGATTACCTTAAGGCATTAGAAAAAGAGATAGAATACGGGGGAAGGGCTCTGCCAGATAAAAGCTTAAAGACAGTTTATATTGGGGGAGGAACCCCAACCACTTTAAGCGAAAGTCAATTGGATTGGCTACTTGGCAAATTAAAAGAGTCTTTTGATTTTTCATCTGTTAAGGAATTCTCTGTAGAAGCGGGGAGGCCTGACAGTATAAGTAAGGGAAAGCTACAAGTACTTAAAAAGCACGGCGTTAATAGGATTTCAATAAATCCACAAAGTATGAATCAGAAGACCTTAGACCTTATTGGAAGGAAGCATACTAAGGACCAGATAATTGAAGCTTTTCAACTGGCAAGAGAGACTGGCCATGACAACATTAATATGGATCTTATAGTAGGACTTCCAGGTGAAGGCCTTGAGGATGTAAAGCAAACCTTATCAGAGATTGAAAAGCTTAATCCCGATAGTGTGACTGTTCATACCTTAGCAATTAAACGGGCTGCAAGATTGAATCAGGAGAAGGACAACTACCAGGACTTAAGACCAAGGGATGTTTCTTCTATGATGGATGAAACTATAAACTATGCTAGAAAACATAATTATGTCCCTTATTATCTTTATAGACAAAAGAATATGGCAGATAACCTTGAAAATATAGGCTATGCCCGTTATGGTAAGGAAGGAC
>CAYOAJ010000161.1:0-4706 GCA_964401895.1 uncultured Herbinix sp. | reverse complement strand
GAACATCATTACGGTCAAAGGAGTTCTCAATTAACTGCTCATAACATCTATTAACTGTATCAAGATTCTTGCTTTCTTCACCAGGAGAAAATATAAATGTTTCCATACTATTAGCAATTGGTTTAATCACTTCTATCATTGATTCAAGATAAAGTTTGGAAACGTTTTGATCAGAAATAATCATAAATCTACGTTTATCCATTCCTAATTGAACTAATAATTGGCTTAAATCTAAGAAATCATCAGTCAGTACTATATTATATAAAGGTTTATTATCATAATTTACAATGATTTTATTGGAAATGGTATCCATATAAAATAAGCCTCCTCTATTATTGGTATATATTAATCTTAATTATATATCTATCTTTTTTCGATTTACCTATTATACCAAGATACATAAATTTGCCGATACCTCTTACTGATATAAGGTCACCTTCTTCCAGACCCTGGCTATTTGACAAGGTTACCCTACTGTTAATAAAGACTTTACCAGCCTTAATTATATCACTTGCCTTACTTCTTGATAGATTTAAAGCTACGGATAGTATACTATCTAGCCTTACAGAAGAAACAGAGCCTTTTTTCTCTTTGAAAGACGGCTTATAAGCAAAATCTTTATGTTTAAGAAGGCTTGTCTCTACCATTGTGTTCTTAACTTGACTTAAATGGTCTGATATAAATTGGCCAATAGTATCAAGGGCAAAAACATATCCTATATTATCTTTTATTAGAATGTCCCCAGTTGTATTTCTATCTATACCTAGATTAAGCACGGCTCCAAGAAAATCTCTATGTGTAAGGTCATCGCTGAACTTATGATTTATAGGTTGAATCTTAACAATTGTAATTGGATAATTAATTTCATCATTGCTTTCAACCTGAAAGTCTTGACAAAAACAAAGCATCTTTCTCTCGGCACTTTCATATCCACCAAAAGAAAAATACTTTATTTTAGGCAGTTCATGCTTTAAGTTGAAAAAGGTGTTCTGTTCATCTAAATTTAAAAAATTCGAAAAAGTACATATTCCCTGTTTATCTGCTGTATGAGCTAATTCCAAAAAGCGATTTCTTAGAATTAGATCTTCTTTCTTCCTATTCATAATTATTTATATTCCTGCCCTTCAAATTAGCTAATCTTAAAATTGTGTATGAATAGTAGGTGGGCCAAAGCCACTGTCCTCCAAAATATCAAGATAATCTCCTGAAATATCTACATGGTCGGGGGATACTATAAAGATACAATTTGATATTCGATGTAATTTACCATTAATAGCATAAACGGAGCCAGATACAAAATCCATGGTACGTTGTGCTAATTTATCATCAAATCCTTCTAAATTGATCACTGTCGCCCTACCTGATAGGAGCATATCACAGATTATTTGAGAATCTTCGAATGTAGTTGGTTTTACAATACAAACTTCTAGTCCTTTAGAAGTTGACCGTATAGGAACAACTTTGCTAGATGTACTTCTATCCATTTTGGTAACCCTTTCCTTTCTTGATTCTTTAGCTACTTTGTTACTTGCTTTTTTTACTTTACGTGGTGTCTTATCATAGCTGTCATCATTAAATTCCGCGTCAAGTGTCAAGGATGTTTGAATGTCGTTATCAATATCAGTGTCATAGTAATTCATATCATCTTCGTCAGTTAACTTCATTGAATCTAAAAAGTTTTTAAATATATTAGACATACGCCAATCTCCTATCTTTTTTACTAAAATGAAACATTCCCATTACCTATTACCAAAAATACCAGTTCCAACTCGTACCATAGTTGCGCCCTCTTCAATAGCAACTTCAAAGTCTCCAGTCATTCCCATAGATAATATATCAAAAGAAGATATGCTATCTCTATAAATATTATTATCATGGTTTTTGCTTTTAATGTCAACAAACAAATTACGCATTTTCTTAAAGTGTTTCCTGTTTTTCTCAGCATCCTCGACATAAGGTGCAATAGCCATAAGTCCTCTTACTCGAATGTGGGGTAACTTTATCACTTCCTGAAAGAAACTTTCCAAGTCCTCTTCCATTATTCCAAACTTACTTTCCTCATTAGCTATATTAACTTGAATTAATACATCAGAAATCAAGTCTTTTTTTTCTGCTTCCCTGTTTATTTGTTTAGCAAGTCTTATAGAATCTAATGAGTGTATTAAGCTAACTTTATCTATAATATATTTTACTTTGTTCCGTTGAAGATGGCCAACTTGGTGCCATTTAATATCTTCACCCCAATTGCCATCTAATTCCTCGTATTTTTTAACCAGCTCTTGAACCCTATTTTCTCCAAAATGAATAATGCCAGAATCGTAAGCATTTTTTATCGCAGAGGTAGGTTTGGTTTTACTAATTGCTATTAGGGTTATTTCAGACTTATTTCTTCCAACACGCTGACATGCTGCTTCAATACGGCTCTCAATATTATCTATGTTATTACTAATCATTAAATTAAATTCATCCTTTCATAAGTTTAATATATAATTGCCTGTTCAACTGCGGTAGATGAATCCAAGGCTATATGGTCATAAGATGCCAGACCATATTCGGTTCCTTTCTTAACAATACAATACTCATCGTCTTTATACAAGGGCTCTATCCTTTTAAATACCGCATATCCCATATTAACATTATATACCCCAGTCAATTTGTCAGTCAAGTTAAGCTGGTAACGGTCAGTAGCACCTGTAATCTGTATCCATGTTCCGGCTTCAAATTGCTTGGTGTCTACATAACCATAGATATCATTCCTATAATATATAGTGGTAGGAACAAATGTTATATTCGCTTCTCCAGTCTCACTATCAAAAGTAAGTTTATTCAAACCACTTTGTCCACCATCTCCCCCTAGGGTAAAGTACTCGATTGGCACTAGATAGAAGTTCTTATCTACAATAGAACTTAAAGGAATTTTTAGCCCCTCTACTGCTTCTATATGCAAATTAATTTCTAGAAAGCGATCATTTATGTAGTTACTAAGGTATTGATCCATCTCAATCATAGCATAATAATCATTAGCTTTCTTAAATAAGCTTAAGTTACCACTTGCCATAAAATTGTCTTTAACTATCGTAAACTCAATCCTATCCTTTTCAATTAATTTACTATATTGTTGTTCTGTTAGGGGTACAGTAATAGTCCAATCTTCGGATTTAATCAGTTTATATATTGGATTATCTGATGAAATAATTTCAAGATTTCTAAGGTTTGTCAGTTCATAATCTTCAGGATTAAATAAGTCTTCAGAAATATTGTATGATGTAAGATTCTCAAAACCATCTATATGATAGGAAATGATACCGCTATCTGGACTTTTATAAATATCATAAGAAAAATTAAAGCCTGTACTTTCCTCAATGATTTGTCCTTGTTCTATCATAGCTGTACTTAGTACTTCTAAAGCAGTGCTACTTGCATCTTCCTTAAAATCATATACATAATTGAAATTATGATTTGAGAAGTTTTTCTGAAAATTTGAAATTTTATATTTGAACTCAGCATTATGCCTATTACTTAGTTCCATTGGTTCTTCTCTATTAACAAGGATATCTACTATCTCTCTATTATCATCTATGGAGAAAATAGATTCATTCTTAGCAACCCTAACTCCTTCTTTTCGAAAATAAGAAACATACCCTGCCTGATCAGAATAGAAAACTTCTTCATCTCTTAGAATAAGACCAGTTACTAAATTATCCTCAACAACAGAACCCTCTTTAACTTCATAAATTGAAAGATGATCTTTTGTTAAAAATATGTACACATATATTGCAACGTAAATGAACATTATAGAGAATATAACTATTCCAATATTAATGCTTCTACGTTTTCTAAATTTAACTACCTTTTTTCTTTTACTCAAGACTATGCCTCCTAATTAAGCTACTCCTTCCTATTATACTTACTTTTAAGCTTTTTTTAAACCCTTTTTCAGTTTTTGTTAAATCTTTTTTCTTTTACTGAATAATTACGAAAAAAAAGGAAATTATAATATTAAATCCGAAAGTGAGAAGGAGGGATTTTATGAAGACATTAGATTATATAGCCTTAATCCTTGTAGCTATAGGTGCAATTAACTGGGGCTTAGTGGGATTTTTTGATTTTGATTTAGTACAAGCAATATTTGGTGATATGACCTTGATGAGTAGAATCATATTTTCATTAGTTGGTATTGCTGGACTATATTCTTTAACCTTTTTCGGAAGAATTAGAAGTGAGGAATAATTTATATTATGTATTATAAAAGGAGCGCTATATAGCGCTCCTTTTTATGTTAAGAAAAATATAATATACAAGACAAATAGTCCTATAGCCTATACACTATAAAGCAACATCTACATATTTTCGTAAATTCTCTGGGAGTTGATCTAAATTTCTAGAAACAGAAATTATAAAATTAACATTACTATGATTAGATATCTTCTCGAATCTGTTTAGAATAGATTCTAAGTTATCATCATCTACGTATGCAATTTGTAAGAAACTATCGAAATAAATAGACTGTAAATCATGATCTGAAGCAATAATACCGGAGATAAAGCCAATAAACTCATCATAACTTTCAATAAAATGTTCTTTAACATTAATTAACCTAATTTTATTACTTAATGCAAATCTATGCTTGTCAGTTTTGTCAAGGTAAACAACATTACCTTTAGCTGAATCCACCTCTTTGTTGGCTTTGTCGATAACAATTTTAG
>CAYOAJ010000160.1:0-4708 GCA_964401895.1 uncultured Herbinix sp. | reverse complement strand
ATAAAATAAGTTCGAGGATATTATGAATATATACATTGTAGAGCCAGGCGATACATTAGAATCAATTGCAGATATGTTCGGAGTTAGCACAGAGAAATTAATCCGAGACAACGAATTAGACCTGCCTTCACAACTTGTACCAGGTCAGATGATAGTTATTGTATATCCTACTCAAGTCCATACAGTAATGGAGGGAGAATCCCTAGAGTCTATAGCTGCCCTTTATAATATAACAATCAGTGAAATACTAAGAAACAATCCCTTTATCGCTGATATGCAATATATATTATATCCAGGCCTGCAACTAAACATTAGCTTTAATCGTACAGCAAGAATTGAAACCTTTGGCTATACTAATTCATTTATAAATAGAGACCTACATGCTAAAACCCTTCCATACTTAACATACCTACCCATTTTCGATTATATAATAGATGAAAATGGTGAAATAATTGAAGAGGGACCAGATGATGATATTATTGAGATGGCAACTCTGCATGGTGCGCTTCCTCTTGTACACTTATCTACAATAACTGTACAAGGAGAACTTGATGCAGTAACCTCATACAGGATTCTCATTGATGAAGACTTCCAAGATATAATTATTGAAAATGTACTTAATATTATTAGAGATAAAGGCTTGTATGGAGTCGTTATATCTGCTCAAATAACTGATGAATTTAATCACCATCTTTTTGCTAATTACGCAAAAAAATTTAAAGATACCCTGGATAGGGAAGGTTACCAGACATTTATAACAATTGATCCTGGTATCTATTCAGATGAAGGTGTATTGCTATATAAATTAATCGACTATGGAACCATAGCAGAAGCAGTTGATTCAATTCTACTTTTGGAGTTTACATGGGGAACTACTAACATCCCACCAGGTCCTTTGATCTCAGTAGGAGACCAAGAAGTCTTCTTGAATTATGTCTTATCCCAGACTGATCCAGAAAATATTGTTGTTGGTTTTCCAGCCTTCGGCTACAACTGGGAACTACCATATATAAGTGGCTACTCTAATTCTTTTATTCTTACTAGAGATAATGTTATCAATTTAGCTAGAGGTACAGGTGTCACTATCCAATTTGATGAAATATCACATAATTCCTATTTCTATCTTTATGAAGTAGAGAATACAAATAATAATAGGGCTTATAATGTCGTATGGTTTGTTAATCCAAAAACAGTTGATTCACTTATAAAATTAAGTTTGGAAAAAGGCATAAATAAATTTGGAATATGGAATATCATGTTTTATTATGCTCCGCTTTGGCTTGTGATAAACAGCCAGTATGAGGTAGTTAAATATTTGCCAGAAATTTAAGTTTTTATAAATAAGTTTATAAAAGCTCTAAGGCTTATTGCCCTAGAGCTTTCTAATTAACTTTTATTCCACAGAATCATGTGCAACAACTCTATTTCGCCCTTCTTCTTTTGCTTGGTACATGGCTTCATCTGCAGCATAAATAAGATCAGCTGGATTAATATTTTCCTCAGGAACCATAGATGCCACCCCTAAACTAACTGTAACTTCTATCTCTGTTCCCTCATAGTTAACCTTTGTGTTTTCAACTCTTTCTCTTATTCTTTCAGCAACAAGAGTAGCATCTTCTTCGGAAGTATTTAACAAGGTGATAACAAATTCTTCTCCTCCAAAGCGAGCTATAAAATCTACAGGTCTATTTATTACACTTTTCACCTCATTAACAATAGTTTTTAAGCAATAGTCTCCAGCAAGATGTCCATAGGTATCATTAATTGTCTTAAAATTATCAAGATCTATCATTATTAAAGCTAATGACCGTCTTTCTCTAATAGCTATTCTCCATATTTTCTCAATTGTCTCATCGAAAAATCTTCTGTTATAAACATTAGTAAGTTCATCTATAATTGAAATCTTCTCCAGTTCTATGTTTGCTTTTTTAAGTAATCTGTTTGCATCGTAAAGTTCTTTAGTTCTTTTCTGAACATTTATTTCAAGTTGTTCACTAAGCTTTTTATATCTATTAATTAAAAATAGGGATATACCTATAATAATTATAAGGGTTCCTACAATTACGGCTGAAATAATATCCCTAATTCTTTCTTCTGTAAAATATAGAACATTCTTGCCTCTCCAATGGTTAAGAATTTCATCCATTGTATTGTCATCTTTAATCTCTTTTAGGCCATCATTTATTATATCCAGTAACTCTTCATTGCCCTTTTTTACAGCAATTCGTGAATACTGTTTTTCTATAGCTTGGTTTAAAACTTGTATTCCCTTTATCCTACTTTGAGCTAATTCGTATTCACCAATCCAACGATCTGCAACCACAGCATCTAACTCACCAGATTTTATCCTTTGGAATCCATTTTTAACATTAGGAATTGTTACAATGTTGATTCCATCATATCTTTTTAATAGATGGTTTGCATACCCACCTTCTTCAACGCCAACCGATTTATTTACTAAGTTATCCACAGAATCAACGTGATTTACACCACTTTCTATAAATATAGAAAACTCCGATTCTAATAATTCATCTGAAAAGTCGTATAGTTCTTCTCTTTCTGGGCTAGGATTAATCTGAAGTAATGCATCTGCCTCACCAGCTAAAACCATGTTTTGAGCTTGAACCCAATCAGTTGCATGTATCTTAGTATTATAACTGGCTTTATCTCCAATAGCTTTTGCTATATCAACTGCTATCCCTTTAGCAGTTCCATTTTCTTTGTATACAATGGGAGCAATATTTTTATTTCCCACGAATACTATTGTATCCTGCTCTTTATTAACCTCATTTAACTTAATATATGAAATCGATATACCTAATAATATAACTAGAAATATAATAGAAAATAATATTATCTTCTTTCTATTATTCTTAAGCAAATAATTACCCCCTTACGTCAACTTTGATGTCTTTTTACTCCTTCAAAAATCTCCTTCTATAATAATCCACTGTTCTATACTCAATAATATCTCCCATATGTTTTTTAAAATCTTCCATCCCAGTCACTTCTCTCAAATCCTCATTAAGTGCTAAAACATAGCCTTCCTTCTCCACAAAGAAACCATTTCCAGACCTTTTCAGATATTTAACTGGTTGTTCCTTAGCCTTTGCAAGATACTCTTTCTTATCCCAACTTTTATAATCCCTAGTCCCTTTGTGTTGCAACAAGTCTCGTCCATTAATTCCTTGATTATAAAAGTCTTTAAAACTATGGTATACATCATCTTCTGTTATTTCCATTTTAATGTCTCCACTATTATAAAATGCATTAAGAAGAGGCATCTTATATGATTTAGTCATATTAGTTGTCTCTATAGTATTTAAAAATTCACGACCTATACTATTATAAAGCTTTTCTGCTTCTGGTTCTAGTTCATTTAATTCATGCAAATATGTAAGATATCTTCTAAAAGGATTGATAGCTGAGTTAGTTATACAAAGTTCATATATCTCTTCATTCATATATGTAAAAAGTTCTACTCTTGTAGGCCTGCTGCCATTCAGGAATTCTTTCACTCGGTAAAAGTCCTCCTGAATACGATCTTTCTTGCTAATACTTCTTTTCTCCATCTCCTTAAAGAGGTCAATTAATCTAAAGTCAAAATCAACAATACAACCATCAGAAAAGTCAAAGTCCTGCTGATTGTATCTTATAACCTTTTCCCTTGAATAGGGCTCACCGCTTAATAGGAAAGGAGCATTGCCTGCCTTTTTATAATTCCCTATAAAATCAAGTACATTTAGGTGTTTCTTCCCCTTATGTTGTCGAAGGCCTCTTCCAAGCTGTTGCAAAAAGACAATAGGAGATTCCGTAGGTCTTAAGAACATTACCATATCTATAGCAGGAATGTCCACTCCTTCATTAAACATATCTACAGAAAATATTACTTTAATCTCTCCCGACTTCAGCTTTTGAATTGCGGTTTTCCTATCTTTAGCATAATCTCCTTGTGCACCGCTATAAACAGCAACAGAAGGAATATCTCGACTACAAAATTCTTTAGCCATTGTCTCTGCATGTAATCTAGAACTACAAAAGCCTAGAGCAGACTTAGACCGGTATTTTATATAATTCTTATATATTAAATCATATCTAGACTGAACCATTAACTTTTCATTTAATTCTCTCTCAACATATCGTCCTTTTATCATATGTAAACTACTATAATCAACTGTCTCATCATATATGCCGTAATAATGAAAAGGAACCAACATTCCCTTATTAATTCCATCCTTTAAACTCATTTTAAAAGGCACAATATAATCACAAAGTTTATATATATTTCTTCCATCCATTCTTTCTGGAGTTGCTGTTAAGCCTAACAAAAAGCTAGATTTGAAATACTCCATTATACGCATATACCCGTCGCTTACAGCATGGTGAAATTCATCTATAATAATATAATCAAAATAATCTTTTTCAAAATACTTTTCATTTAAATATTCTTCTTTACCTAAACTTGCTACCGAAGCAAATATTACTGCTTTATCAGTTTCTTTATTGTCTCCGTCAAAGAAGCCAAAGTCATCTGACTTTCTAATATTTTTAAAACTGTCTGCTGCCTGCTCTAAGATTTCTTTCCTGTGGGCAACAAAAAGTACCCTCTCATAAGGCAAGGAATCAAATGCAGCTATGTAAGTCTTTCCTATACCTGTGGCAGCGTAAACCAGACCCTTATCTGCCCCTTCATCACGAACGTTTTTCA
>CAYOAJ010000159.1:0-4767 GCA_964401895.1 uncultured Herbinix sp. | reverse complement strand
TTCCTGACCTGACACGGTTCACAAATTCCTGTTGCGTAAGACCCAAACGTCAACGCCACTTATAAAGGGCAGCTCCACAAGGAACACCCCTCAGATTGGCATCACCCCTGCTGTAGCGGATTGCAGGTACAGGGCACCGCTATCTCCCCGGCTGCACGGAAACTTTATAACAAATTAATCAGCTTTTCTAACTTGTCTAAAAAGCTGTAGAAAAAGTATAATCCTTTTTAAAGGACTTGTCAAGACCTAGATTTTTCCATCTTGTTTCTTTCTCGCAATTCTTTAAAAAATCTTTGCAGTATCTCAGTACATTCTTCTTGCAATACCCCAGACTCTATTTTCACTTGATGATTGAACTCTTCCATCTGCAACAAATTTAATATAGACCCCGCACATCCAGCCTTAGGATTCATGCTAGCTATAACTACATTTGCCATTCTTGACTGAACTATAGCTCCTGCGCACATCTGACAGGGTTCTAATGTAACATACATAGTACAATCCTCTAATCGCCAATCTCCCATAAACTTGCTAGCCTCTTGAATTGCAATCAACTCAGCATGGGCCAAGGTAGTCTTTTTTGTGTTACGCCTATTATATCCTCTACCAATAATTTTATCTTCATATACAATAACACAGCCAATTGGAACCTCTCCTATGGAATAGGCCTTATGAGCTTCCTTTAGAGCCTCTTTCATGTATTTTTCATTAGTATTCATTGCATTACCCTTTTCTTATAGACTGTATGGACTGTCTTCCTTAATTCTAGTATAATGATTGTATCATAACCACAAGGAAGTGACAATATGCATATCAATGGATTAAATAAAACAACTTTACTAGACTATCCAGGACATCTTGCTGCAACAATTTTTATAGGGGGTTGCAACATGCGATGTCCTTTCTGTCATAATGCTTCCCTAGTTACAAAAGTCTCCTCTCAGCCTAGAATCCCTACAGACCAAGTCCTTGCTTTCCTAGATAAAAGGAAAAACATCTTAGAGGGAGTATGTATTACAGGTGGAGAGCCTACCCTTTATTCTGATTTACCTGATTTTATTAAAAAAATTAAATCTTTAGGATATAAGGTTAAATTAGATAGTAATGGTACTAATCCAGTTATGTTAAAGTATTTATGCCAGAAAAGTCTTATTGATTATATTGCCATGGATATTAAAAATTCTAAAGAGAAATATCCTTTGTCCGTAGGAATTAAAGACTTTGATACTAGCCCTGTTGAAGAAAGTGTAGACTTTCTATTAAGCCTTCCTAATAATTCTTCTATTACCTATGAATTCAGAACTACCATTGTCAAGCAGCACCATAATGACAAGGATTTCATTTCTATTGGCAAATGGATCGAGGGGGCAAGGGCATATTACTTGCAAGCCTTTGTGGATTCTGGTGATCTTATCTCACCCGGTTTAAGTGGACACGAAAAAGAAACCATGGAAAGATTTATTCACTTGTTATCCCCATATGTTGAAAATTCATCTATTCGAGGACTATAACTATAAATTAACTCTTATATACCAGTATCCAAAATCTTCTTGCCTTAGTTCCCTCTTACGAATAGGTTTGAAATGTTCAAAGCCAAACATTTTGGCCATAAAACGCTCCCTATTATGATAAATTCCTGGTACACCAATTATATATTGACTTCCATACTTATTTACAAGTTTCCCGAAAATCAAATGATTATAACAATAGTATCCGTGAAGGAGAAAACTATTATTACTTAAAGCCCACATCTCAGCAGGTAGGTAGTTAATATCTTTCGGTTCTATTTTTACACACTTGGTAATCTCATTATCCTCAAAAGGATAAACCCTTTGATACTTATTAAATAATTTCTCAGCCGTGGGATGCTCTTTTATCTCATCTCTGTCCACATCTCTTCTTATAGGTTTATATTCTGATTTGTATTTTGGCTTATATTCTTCTTTCTTTTTTTCCTTTTTGACTGGTTCTTTAACTACTTCTTCAGCTGGTTTCTTACATTCCCGTCTTCTCTCTAATGTTTTCCAACCTCTTGGTAGCTTATATAAAGGGACACTATCCAAGGCCTCTTCTTCCACTTTCGAACCTTCTTCTACCTTATTAATGTTACGTAACATATAGTCTCTGGTCCATTCTTTTTCCTCTAAAATATTACTAGCCGCTAACGCCTCCGAAGTGTCACTAACAATCTCTTCAAATTCTTTAACATCATCATCTTCTACAACTTCTTCATCTGGAAGATCTTCAGCCTTTTCACTCACATCTTCTTCGATTTCTGTTCCTATTACTTCCTCGGTATGTTCTTCTGTTAATACTTTCTCTTCTATCTCTTGATCTTCTACTTTTTCTTCTTTGTCTTCTTTCTTTTCTTCTAAAGCCCCTAACACTTCTTCTAAGACTATGGCTTTATCATCCCACTGGGTTGCATAAAAGACTTTCTCATTGAGAAATAATAGTATCCCCCCCACATCTGATAAGCCATATCCTGAATCTCCTATATTAGAAGCCTTTGTTATTAATCTACAATCCATTACCTGGTTCTTCAAAATAGAATCTCCAAGATATATAAGTTCCATATCATTATCTTGTCTACGTATCATATAGGTTGGAAATACCCCATCCATAAGCCCCAATAGCTGCATATGTAGTGTCACTCTACATTGTCCATTTCTAGATTCTACACGAGCATATCCAACATTTTTCTTTTTCTCACCATTTTCATATTGATACATATACAAAATCATTCTTTTATATTCAGCCAAGACACCACCCCTTAAATTTTTTGATATAGATATGATATTTATTCTCTTATTCTATTAAGCATATTCTTAATTCTTGGCTAATATTACATAAAAATAGATATCAAAAAAGCAAGTCATGTCTACATTTCCAATAACATAACTTGCTTAATATGTTTTCTAACCTATCTCAGATAAATAATTTGCTAATCCAGCAAATTTCTCAAGGGTTAAGGCTTCTCCACGGATCATCTCTGATATATTCTGATTTCTTAAGGCCTCTTGGATTTCCTCTTTGCTAAATGTTAAGTCCTTAGAATTATTCAATCCATTTACAAGGGTTTTCCTTCTCTGATTAAAGGACGCTCTAATTAGCTGGAACATAAGCTTCTCATCCTTGACTTCTACCTGTGGCTCTTTATAGACTTTCAGCCTTATAACTGTAGAAGCAACCTTAGGCCTTGGCATAAAACAGTTGGGGGGAACATTTGCCACAATATATGGCTCAGCATAGTATTGAACTGCAAGGGATAGGGCACCATAATCTTTGCTTCCCGCTGAAGCCTGCATCCTCTGGGCCACTTCCTTTTGCACCATTACAGTAAGGCTTTCCACAGGTACAGAGTTTTCAAGAAATGCCATAATAATAGGGGTGGTAATGTAATATGGAAGATTAGCCACAACCTTTATTGGGTTGCCATTATTCTTTTCTTCAACCAGCTTATTTAAATCAATCTTAAGGATATCTTTATTAATTATACTTACATTATCATAATCAGCTAGGGTTTCATTTAAAATAGGAATCAAGGCCTTATCAATTTCTACGGCCTGGACCTGTCTAGCTTTTTCGCATAGGGCTTGAGTTAATGTCCCAATTCCTGGGCCAATTTCTAGGACAAAATCATCCTTACCCACATCTGCCCCTTCAATAATTTTATCAAGGACATGATTATCAATTAAGAAGTTTTGCCCGTATTTTTTTTGGAGTACAAAATCATATTTATTTAAAATTTCTTTGGTCTTCTTTGGGTTTACCAGACTAGCCATTACTTCCCTCTTTCCCTATCCTTCTATATTGTAAAATTTCTTTGCGTTTTCTGACGTAACTTTAACAACTGTTTCATAATCCACATTCTTAATCTGAGCTATTTTCTCTATTATATACTTAAGATTTAGGGAGCTATTTCTTTTCCCCCTATATGGCTCTGGGGATAGGTAAGGACTGTCCGTTTCTATAACTAATTGATCTAAAGGAGCAAAATCTACTACTTCTTTTAACTTACGACCGTTTTTAAATGTTACTACGCCACCTATTCCAAGGTAAAAGCCCATGTTGAGATACTGCCGTGCTTGCTCTACTCCGTATCCAAAACAATGAATAATTGCACCTATTTCCTCAGCCTTTGTTTCCTTAAGCATATTGTAAGAATCATTAGCCGCATCCCTACTATGAATTACTAGGGGTAAATCCAGTTCCCTAGCCATTTCCATCTGCCTAGCAAACCAATTCTGCTGGGTTTTTCTATCAGGGGTATCCCAGTAATAGTCAAGCCCAACCTCACCAATAGCAACAACCTTTGGATGTTTAGCCTTGTCCTTTAGCCATAAAAAGTTCTCATCATTAAGTTCCTTAGTTGCCCCAGGATGAATCCCAATGGTTCCATAAATGTATGGATAGCTGTCCATAAGTTTTATAGTGTTTTCTACGGTCTTTATCTCAGAACTTATATTAACTACGTATTCTATTCCCTCTTTTGGCAAAAGCTCTAGAAGCTCTTCCCTATCTTCATCAAACGCCTTGTCATCATAATGGGCATGTGTCTCAAAAATCATATCTAAAATCAACTCCATTCAATATGTTGTATATTATACAATATGACTTTTTATATTACAAGTAAGTCCTGACAGCCCGAAAGACATGGGCAAGGTTTCGCAAAAGAGTTTACTTTGATGACAGGTAGTGGCTAAAACATTTTTTTGCAACACGCTCTCGCTTAGTTGATGCACGCAACAGTACATAAGGCTGTAA
>CAYOAJ010000158.1:2109-4801 GCA_964401895.1 uncultured Herbinix sp. | reverse complement strand
TTCGAATCCCCTCATCTCCACCAAATATTAAATAACCCTTTAAACAAAGGACTTGGAATAAAATGAGAGCAAAAAGGTAGCAATTATTTCAATAAAGTAAAAACCGCAATTAATTTTGCGGTTTTTTTATAGAGTCTTAATAGTAAAAATGCTATTTATAGTTATTGACTATTTCCTTCTTAATCTTGAATTGATTTCTATAATCATAGAACTAATTTACTATTACTCAATCCGACATTAAATCTAAATAAACCAGACCAAAAAATTATAACTTCAAAGATTGAGACTGATATTGTAGGTTTACTTATTCTTAGTATTGCTAAATCTTAAAATATTGATATTAATATCAACCTCATATTATAGGGCCTAAAACACCTACTTTGAAATTTAATCAATGATAAATTATCTTCATTATAGAATATATTCTAGAAACTAACCAAAAATTTATGAGTCGATAAGTATACTGAAAGATTATAATAAGACTACTTCTACAGAACATATGATTCGTAAGCACAGAAAAAGATAGCTATTTAGCTATCCTTACTCCTGCCCCTCAGGGCTTTCATCACAATCATAATACCAATAAATTCTTTGATTGTCAACGTATTTACCAAGTATCCATTTCATATAATTGATTTGCGATATTAACATATGATAATCTCTCTTTACTTGACCTACTTCTTTTTTTATCCCTCAATTTATATCTGCATAATACCTCTAGACTATCATTATGCATAATGCAATTTCTTACCTTTTGAATTATAGACATTCTTTTGTAAAACTCATTAGGATTTGTAGGTACTGGAGCTAATTTTAGTCGTTGCATTTCGAAAATAATTTCATTTTGTAAGGATTGATCCAAACATCTGAATAAGTTATTACTATCTCCAAAACCAATATTTCCTACAATATAAAAAACACTATAACTTTTTTCAATCATTTCTAATATGTGTTCTAATGAATTATTAATGTAATCCATCTCTATATGGTCAAATCTTGACATAGCATTAAGTCGGCAGTCGATAGAAATGAATGATTTCATATCTTCTTTCTTATCAAAATTATATTGACAGTATATTTTGTTAAACATTACATTTTTAAAGACTGTTTTAATATTTACTACACTATTATATATCTTAGGATAACGACTTCTTTCATTAATGAACCTATCATACCAGTCAGAAAAATCGAATGGTGTAGAATATTGATGTTTTCCTTCTATCAAAAGAGATTCATTCTTATTTATTGGATCTCGGTCTGCAAAATAATATTTGAATGGAGTAATCACATTAAAGTAACCATACTTTAATATGATATCTGACGCACTTTTCTTATCAACATTACCAAACTGTACATTTTTATTTTTCTCTAGATAATCAACCATTTGATCAAAATCTAATGCTTGCTTAACCATAATATCACCTATTAATATTGTACATTATTAAATATTTAAAAGACAGCATTTAAAATGTATTAGAGTAAAAAAATCTGCTTATATTACTGTTTCTAAATAATGACCATACCTAATAAAAAATGAACCCCTTAAATTATTAATTTAAAAGGGCTCACTTAATATTTATTGATTATAGTACAAATTGCTTATTAATTAATTACTATATTTATAGACAATCTAACTAATGTTCGTATCTTCTTTTTCTTTTGATACTAACTAGCAGTCCAAAGATTGCTAGTAAGAATAATCCAATGTATGTAAGTGGACTTTCTACTATAACACCAGTAACTGGAGTTTTTGGTTTAGTCGTATTATGTTTAGGTAGTGTAATTGCATTAATTCTTTCATTACCTAAATCACGTTCGACTTGAACTTCTTCTTCAGTATCTGCGTTCTTAATTTTATCGATAGCTTCATCTTTTTCTTTGTTTACTTTATCGATAGCATCTTTTTTCTCTTCATCAGTTGCATCTTTATCTTTTTCTATTTCATCAATTTTGTCTTTAGCTGTATCTTCGATATCTTCAATTGCTTCATCTTTAGAGTTATCTAATCCTGATTTTGGTAGTTTAACTTTATTAATGTTGTTAATTCCGATTTCTGTTTCAACTTCAACTTTTTCAATAGTATCTGCTTCATCCACTTTATTAAGTGCATCATTTTTAGCTTTATTAACTGCATCAATTGCTGCTTTAACATCCGCTTCTTTTGCATTTACTACTTTGTTAATTAAATCAATCTTATCTTTAGCTGCTTTTTCTAATGCTTCTTTAGCTGCATCTTTAGATAGTTCTAATCCGGATTTTGGAAGTTCAACGTTATCAATGTTGTCAATTCCTGTATCTTTTTCTTTTTCAACATCTTCTTCAGTTTCTGCTTTATCAATCTTATCTAAAGCATCTTCTTTTTCTTTGATTACTTCATCAATTGCATCTTGTTTATCTTCATCTGATGCACCAGGAACGTTTTCAATCTCATCAATCTTATCTTTAGCTGCATCTTCGATATCATCTTTAGCATCTTCTTTAGAATTGTCTAAGCCTGATCTTGGAAGTTCAACATTATTAATATTATCGATTCCTGTATCTTTTTCAGTCATTACATCATCAATACTATCCGCTTTATCAACTTTATCTAATGCATCTTCTAATGCATCATTTACTTTATCAATTGCGTCTTGTTTGTCTTCTTCTTTTGCACCTGGAACATTGTTGATTTCATCAATCTTATCTTTAGCTG
>CAYOAJ010000158.1:0-2009 GCA_964401895.1 uncultured Herbinix sp. | reverse complement strand
TCTTCTTCTTTTGCACCTGGAACATTGTTGATTTCATCAATCTTATCTTTAGCTGCATCTTCGATTGCATCTTTTGCATCATCTTTAGAATTTTCTAAGCCTGATTTTGGAAGTGCAACATTATTAATATTCTCAATTCCTGTATCTTTTTCAGAAGTTATTGCTTCCTGTGTAGTCGCGTGGTTTACCTTATCAATTGCCTTTTCAAGTTCATTCGCTACTAACTCACTTTGTGTAGTAATATCTTCTATTAATGCACCATCGACTGATTCAATCGCAGAAGTTCTATTTTTGGCTGCTTCTTGTAAAGCTTTAATTGCCTCTTCACGAGCTAATCTAATCTCTTCAATAACGACAATGTAAATATTATAAACACCGTCTTGTTCAATAGTTGTACTACCTAATTGACTTTGATTTTCTTCTAAATCACTTTCCGTTGCATATACATATGGATGGTCAATTTTATTTTTGTAATCATCAGATGAGAAGTCTATAACTGTACCAACTTCTGTAGTAAGAGTTTCAGTTTTAACTACTTGTCCATCTGGAGTTATATAGTTAACTTTAGCATCAATACTATTTCCTTGAATAAATACTTCTGTAATTCTTGGATCATCGACACCTTTCATACCTGTGTATGCAAATTTAGGTTGAGTAACTGTAGTAGATAAATGATATCCTTCTGGTATTTGATTATAAACACTTTGTGGTATTACTACTTCTTCATTTACTAGTAAATTATCTTTATCAATATCAATAATTATTGGTTCTCCAACTTTAACGCCTTTTTGATTTACAAACTGAATTCCAACATCTCCAATTTCAATTTTCTCTGTCGTAATTCTTTTCGCATTATTACCTGAGAAATACTCTACCATACCTTCATGATCTGATGTAACAACAACTTTCTTACTACTTGAATCTTTAAACTCTGAATGCGTAACTTTCTCAAACCTTTGTGTTGCCTCACCACTAGTATCAGTTTTTTTATCCCAAGCATTTAAAGTAACGTAGTTAAAATTCACACTTGAATCTCTAGATATAGCAAATATTTCATTTAGTGATCCAGTAGTTTCAAGTTCAATTCCAATTGGATTATCAAATTCAACTAAACTACCACCTTTAACATTTAATATATCACCTCGACCGGTAATTTTAATACTTGCCCCAACTCCAAATTTTAGTTGCGCTGCTCCATTTAAATCAATACTTTCATTTGTAGAGTTAGTTGCCTCAATCTTAGCACGTTTTCCGAATGTCATAATCTTTGATGGATTAGTTGAATCCATTGTAGATAAGAAGTGCTTATAGTTATCTTGATACCAGTTTACATTATCCCCAACTTCAATAGATGAGAAATACTTATACACAGGAGGGAATATTGCAGCCTTTTCTCTTGTCATAACAAGATTTACATCATCTCCAACTATAAATTTTCTATTTGCTATCGGAATATTTTGATCTCTAAAATAGATGCCGAGAATGCTAGAGATCCAGATTTATCTTCTTGATGACCTTTGAAGTTTGTATTATCTTTTATTAATACACTACCAACTTCAACAAACTCTAATCTAGTAACGATATCAATGTTATTTTCAAAAATAAAGTTTGATGAGTAAGCACTTGCAAGTCTTCTTAAACTACCTTGATCATTTTTACTAGACTCAGATACAAATGATTTAATATTACTAAACTCAATAGTCCATTTATTGTTATTTTTACCATCTATAAATGCATTTGAATGCGAGTTTGCGACATTAATATCTTCCATACGGAAACTTTGATAATCATTTATTGCTTTACCTAATGTAATAATTTTATCTGATAAATCTAGATTGTAATTTCCATTATTATTTTTACCACTTATAATCAATGGGTCGATACGATCTGCTAACTTAGCTTCTGTATAAACGATATTATCAGTTAATACTATTTTTGTAACAGCAGGTGTTTCAAATGCCTTTTTAAACTCAGCACCATTTGAAACTTCAACTACTCCTTGCATTAAT
>CAYOAJ010000157.1:240-4805 GCA_964401895.1 uncultured Herbinix sp. | reverse complement strand
CAATAAACTTAAGCAAACAAAAATGGCTGAAACCCTTTGTATACAAGGTTTCAACCACTCTTTTATTATTTCTATTTAACAGGGGCACCAGGACTCGAACCCGGGACCTGCGGTTTTGGAGACCGTTATTCTACCAACTGAACTATACCCCTATTTAAGCTGCCTATTTATATTACTATGATTTATTTGAAATGTCAACATCTTTTTCAAATTTACTGGGACAGGGTTGGGACAGGGGGACAGGTCCCACATCATTCCTCTTCTTCTGCACTTTCATTTTCAGTACCATCATGAATCATACTCTTCTTCCTAAGCCTGGTATTTACAAAGTCCTTTAGCAGAACGTATAATACTGTTGTCATAGGTACAAATAATATAATTCCAATTATACCAAAGAGGCCCCCTCCTAAAATAACTGCTACAAAAACCCATATAGACGGTAAACCTATAGTCTTTCCTGCAACATGAGGATATATGAGATTCCCTTCTATCTGCTGGATTATTAAAAACATGATAATAAACCAAAATGCCAATTTTAGATCCACGACTGCTATCAGCAAAGCACCTACTATTGCACCTATAAAGGCACCTACTATTGGTATAAATGAAGTTATTCCTATTAATACGCTTATTACTAAAGGATATGGATAGTTAAATATATTCATAGCAATAAAGAACATTAATCCTACAATAATTGCTTCTAGTAGCTGGGCTGAGAAGAAGTTGCTGAAAGACTTGTTGATCAAATCAGCAAGGTATAGCAACTTCTCATATACCTTTTTCGAAAATATAGCTAAAGAAGTTTTTCTAATCTGCCTAAATAATTTCTCTTTTTGAAGTAAAATGTATATAGAGAAAACAAAACCTATACCTATTGATATTACAGTACCCACCACTGATGTTGCAACATTAAATGTAGACCGAACCCAACCTGATGCTTGGTTTGTTAGCAAGTTCACAAGCCATCCTTCTACTTCTGCCCAATCTATACTAATACTTGTTATATAATTGTTAATATACTTATTTTCCGTAAGTTTAGTGTTTTCAATACGATTCAGTAAGTTTTCCCAAAACAAAGGTACACGACTTATAATTTCCTGAACTGAATTATAAAACTCAGGTACAACTATAAATAGTGTCACAAATATTATTAATAGAAATAATAATAAGGTAATAACATAAGCAATAGGCCTCTTATATTTCAAAGACATTTTCTTAAATATTTTTTTCTCAATAAAACTCATAGGGATGTTCATTATAAAGGCAATTACTATACCTATTATAAATGGTGTTATTAATGAAAAAAAACCTGCTAACACACCCCATATAGAGTTAAGGTTATTTAGAGCCCACATAAGTATTATACCAAAAGATATTAAAACAAAAGCCTTTTTCATCTGTTTTGAATTTAACTCCATAATTGTTTCCATCCCTTTAATTTTATTTGTCAGCAAGATCATATCCAATCATTGTCCATATACCTGTTTCATCCTGCCTGATTAACTTTTCCAGGTATATCTTATCAACTGGACTCTTCTTTGTATTAACTTTAGCAATTGCTTTAATCCCGTTATTATAAATCATTTGAATGTCTTCATACTTTACTGCTTGTTCTCCTACTATACCACCTGGGCTTATCATCAAGCTAGCCTCTACAGATGCTACATAAGCAGGATCAAGTCTCCAGGGGGAACTTCCCCTATCAACACTTTTTTGTGTGTTTTCTTCAACAGTAAGATCTACATAAACATATACTTCAGGTTGTTGACAATCTAAATTTTTTCCTATAGCTTTGTTAGCAGCTTTACGATTGTTTTTAAATTCTTCTTTCATAAATATCCTTCATGACCTTTTTATGTTTGTTTATAATATAAATATTCATTTGCCATTGTTATTATTTCCCTTTTTGGGACGAGGGACCTGTCCCCCTGTCCCAATCTTTGTTAGGATTATTCCTATTGCAAAGAAGAGGATTCCGAATATTGCTTGGATTAGCATGTATTTATAGGGCTGTCTTAATGTTTGCTGGTTGAATTTTGCAAGGCTGCCTATATGGTTGTTTGCTTTGACATACCAGTATGTGGGGGTAAATGAAGCTATTTTTAGGACTGAATCTCCTAATAATTCTTGTGATACAAATACTCCACTTATGAATGCTGTCCCTAAGGTTATAATATTGGCAACTGCGTTAATAGCGTCTCTATTTTTTATAAGGCTTCCTATTAGAAAGCTTATTCCCGTAGCTGTAAAGGTAAATACCAAAGAATTAAGTATAAAATAAATACTACTTGTGTTATAGATGAATTTTGGATTTAATATAAAATGAAAACCGACCATTATAATCCATGCTACTAAAGTGAAGACAGATAGACCCATAATTGTTTCTATGCTCATTCTAATTGGACTAAAAGGTGAGCTGTAATTACGCATTTGTATGTCTGGGTTTTTGAATACAATCATGATTGAGCTTATGCCAAATATTAAGACAGCTAGAAGGCTATAAGCTAAAAAATTAAAGTAGTATACTGATGAATTTAAGTAAATGGAATTTTCACCTGTATCTAAAATCCTTATGTCTGTTGTGATACTTAAATCTTCCTTTACATTTCTCACAAGCTCTTCTTCACTTATCTCCGAGCCCTGGCCTAGGTAAAGTTTTGCAGTATTAAGGTATTGCTCAACAGCCATGCCTATATAAATCGATGAGTAGGAGTCTGGAATGTTTGTTATATCTACTTTTGCTTCTTTATTGTTCATAAAATCTTCAGTAAATCCCTCAGGAATCTGTATAATTGATATAACATCTCGAAAATATAAGGCATCCTGCCAGGCATTAGTATAATTTTCCAGCTCTACAAAGTTTGCTAGTTTGGACAAGTCTTCCTTTAGACCGCGAACAAGTTCTGTATCCTCATGGCTTACAAATGCAATATCTTCTTTTACTCTATCAAAAGATGTGAACTTTTCTTGCTCTTTGCTTATTGTATTTGTTACTATAATTGAAATGGCCAGAAGTACTACTAAATATATTGCCATAGTGGGTATGTTTTTCTTTATAATTTTTAGAGATAATTTAAATACTGGCATATTTTCTCCTCCTTATTAAAAGATAAGTAACAAACCATGATAAACCGATAAACAAGATTAAACATCCTATATTTATAGCATATCTTGTAAGGGTATCATAATAATAAAGAGAATAAAAAGCATCTGTTAATAAATTTACTGGGTTAATATATGATAAGACTGGTAACTTTTTGCTAACAATATATTTTATTTCTTGAACCATCATGCCTGCTAGGAAAGAACCTAACATAGTCAATCCAATTAAAAGCCCTATCTTAAAATTTTCATCTTTTTTCACAAGGGCACTAATTAATGCTCCAAATGAAATTCCTGCTATACAACCAATAAAAACTGTTAGTATAACCAGTCCCGTCTTGGCCCCAAAGTCCACCCCTAACACAAATATTAAAAAGCCTAGCAAGATCATCAATTCTATAAAACTTATTAAAAATGATGCACTCATGCTAGCTATAAATGTTTTAAATTTGTGTACAGGGGCAATGTTTATTCTTGCTGCCAATGATGAAAGGTTAGCTTGTATATTGGTAATTTCTCCATTACCAAAAATCGCTGCATACATACATGCCATGGCCAGAAGTGAGTAAAAATAATTTAGTATATTATTTGGTTCTTGCTTAGTTAAAGATAGCTCTCTTGTGTACACTTGCCTATTCCTAACATTTTCAAAAAACTCATCTGCAGCTTGAGGATTCTTTGATAATATCTTTCCTGCTGAGGAAGTTGTCTGTTGATAACTATCAAGAAAGCTAGCTATTATATTTTGATTGATTCCTGACTCTAAAACAATAAGTTCTATAGTATTGTCAGCATCACTTATTAATATCATTCCTTCAACTTTATTTTCATCAAGTAAAAGCTCCCCCTCTGATTCATTTGCCACCATTATTAGTTCAAAAAGTGGGTCCTCACCTTGGGATACTTCTTTTAGAGTTTCTTTAAAGCCTACTTCTTTTTTATATTGTTCATTTTCAACAACTGCAACTTTAATTAAGGAAAAATTCTCACCTGTATTTATATTTGTAAATGCAAGGTTAAAAAATATGGCTAAAGCAATAGGAAAAATTAAGGTCCAGAAGATAAGACTATTGTTACGAAGTAATACCTTAAGGCGGTTTTTAAATATATGTATAAACATCTTATCTCCTCCTTAATCTCGTAACTGTTTTCCTGTTAACTCAAGGAAGACGTCATTTAAAGTTGGAAGTTCTGAGTAAACCCTTTTATATATAATACCTTCTGATTGAAGAAGATTTAGTACTTCTACTATGTTGTTTTTTCCTTTATCTGAAACAATAGATAGATGATCGTCTTTATATTCAACAGTATTTAAAATAGAAAAGCCCTGACCGGTAGAAACCAGACGGGGCTTTATATTAGAATTCAAGTCTGACAAAAGTTGACCTTATTGAGCAGAGTTGCTCATGAAATATTTGAAGAACACATTATATTTTGTTAAATCATATTTATAATTAGTTTTA
>CAYOAJ010000157.1:0-230 GCA_964401895.1 uncultured Herbinix sp. | reverse complement strand
TCAATAGAGATCTTTTCACCTATTGAAACCATGTCCTTTAACTCTTCCTTGGTTCCGGAAGCAATTACACTGCCCTTGTCAATAATGACAATTCTTGTGCAGATTTGTTCCACCTCTTCCATGTAGTGGGTGGTATAAATAATTGTTGTCCCCTGCCTATTAAGCTCCTCAATCCCCTCTAGTATCTTATTTCTACTTTGGGGATCAACAGCAACAGTTGGCTCATCTAG
>CAYOAJ010000156.1:0-4878 GCA_964401895.1 uncultured Herbinix sp. | reverse complement strand
CCTTAGTAAGATATAAAGAACCAATATGGAGTGGTGAACATCTTTTAGAAGAAGAAATAGATGATGACCAATTATACCGGGTGGTTGCAGGTCTATATTCTGCCCAAATGTTATCTGTTGTTGGAGATAAAACATTTGGGATAATGAAGATTGAACCTAAGGATAGTGAGGGGCGGATTATTACAGATTATGAAGACCATATTATATATGATAATTCTGATGGTAGAGAAAAGGAAATTAAAGAATGGTATGCCATAGTATCATATTTACAATCATTTAATGAAGACAATGGTATTCCTACAATCCCATTCTACTATTATGAAAGCCAAGGAAGGAAAATAATTGACAATGATAAGAGTATTGGGGCCAGAATCTCTAATCCTAATGGAATAGCTTTGATAGTCTATGGAATTGTACTTGTTCTTATTGTTATACTTATATTAATAATTAGGGCAATAATAAGAAAAGTATCAAGAAGCTCTAGTAGACATACAAATAGAATTGAATAACTAGGATATTTATAAGTTGAAAAGTGATAGGTGTTGACTTTTATGATTGTTGGAATGATTAAACTTAATATATATGTGCCTTGGGTCCACTCTCTTAAGGAAAAGCGAATGGAAGTTAGGAGTATATGTGACAGGGTAAGTAATAAATTCAATACTTCCATAGCAGAGGTTGATAAGCAGGATAGTCATAAAGAGATTGTACTAGGTATTGCCTGGGTTTCTAATTCTTCTGCCCATGGAGATAGTATTGGAGATAAGATAATTAACTTTATTGAAGACATTACTGATGGTGAAATTATAGATATACAAAGAGAAATTTTATCCGTAGGTGAAGAATATTAAAAGTTCAAGAGGAGGAGAGGAAATGGCTTTTTTAGATTTAGCGAAAGAACGTTATTCTGTTAGAAAATATGAAAACAGGCCAGTTGAGAAGGATAAGATAATGCAGGTGTTAGAGGCAGCAAGATATGCCCCATCAGCTGTTAATAAACAGCCAGTGCGTTTTACAGTAGTTACAGATCCAGGAAAGATAGAAGAATTGATAGAGGCATATGATAGGGCGTGGTTTAGGAAGGCGCCTGCAGTAATTGTTGCGATTGGAGATCATGAGGAGTCTTATAAAAGGAAAGATGGAAAGGACCACTGTGACATTGATGTGGCAATTGCAGTAGACCATCTTATATTAGCTGCAGCTGAAATAGGACTTGGTACTTGCTGGGTTTGTGCTTTTGATAAAGGAATTGTATCTAAAGCTTTAGATCTACCTGAAAATCAGGAGCCTATAGTTATGATACCAATAGGTTACCCAGACCATAGTGCAAGGCCAGAGAAGAAGAGAAAATCTATGGATGAGATAGTGACGTTTATAGACTAATTAAATTTATAAATTTAAAAAGCTTGAAAATATTCTCTTAGATGAGATGTTTTCAAGCTTTTATCTATATAACTAGTATTAAGAGGGAAAGAAATTGTGTTATTTAACAGAATACATGCCTCTGCTTTGCATGTACTTAAAAATTGATTCTCCGTGCTGTTGTTCTTCTTTTTGAATATGGTTAAGTGCATCCCTTACAGCAGTATCTTTGAATTCAAATATTGCTGTATCATATGAACCAGATACATATTTTTCTGTAGAGAGCATGTCCATACACATATCCTTATCAGTTAATTTAACTTGAGTAGGCATGCTTTGCCCCACAGAACCTTGTTGTGCTTGCATAGACTGGGCAGACTGCATAGATTGCCCGGACTGGCCAGACTGCTGTGATTGTCCAGATTGCCCAGATTGTTGTTGACTATTTCCACCCATAGATGGAACAGTTCCATTTAATATCTGATTAATTGTGTTTAAGTGCTCAACTTCCTTTTGTCCATTTTGGCGAAAAATATTCTTTAATTCTGGATCTTGAGCAAGGTTAGCATAGTTATCGTATTTAAGAACACATTGCTCTTCCTGACTTTTTTGGTCTTGAAGAAGTAGTTCTTCCTTAGTTGATAAAGTTACATTAGTTATCATAATAAAACACCTCCTTAGCATAGTATTGCAAAAATGTTATTTATTATTCAGCTAGAGGTGTTTTAATTTTTTTATTTACTTGAGGCCACAGTTTGTTCAATTACATTAATCATCATGTCTTTAGTCATCATTGAAGGAACATAACCGAAGATGTTATTATCTACATCTATCATATATGTTGTAGGGAAGGCTGTTATATAATATGGGCCAAATGCCTGTCCCGTATGATCAAATACTGTAGGGAATGTATAACCGTTGTCATCAAGAAATTCTATAATTTCTTCTTCACTTACATCATTATTTCTAGGATATTCATCGGAAGATGGATTGGCAACTCCAAGAATAATGACATCCTCTTGGTTTTCCCCATATTCTTTATATAGGCTTTCAATATATGGCATCTCCATCTTACAAGGTGGACACCAGGTTGCCCAGAAGTTAAGAAATATTACTTTGCCTTCATAATCAGACAAGGTATGTTCATTGCCGTACTGGTCATATAGGGTAAAGTCTGGAGCAGGAAAGACCTCATTATCTACTTCCTCCTCGGCAAGATTTTCTTCCTCATTTAAATCAACTTCTCCATCTGACTTATCTAATCCAGTATCAGTATCATTGCCTTCATCGCCTATGCCAACAAGATCATTATCACTGTCATCTTCTGTAACAATATTAGAACCCCTAGGTGGACTAAAATCATTTAAATATTTAGAAATAGAATTCATCCATCCAGTAAAGGTCATAATACCAAGAATAATTAATATAACTCCACCTATTTTAACAGTATATTTAAGGAGCTTTTGGTTTTTCTTCAGGAAGTTCAAGACTTGTGATGTAAACAATCCTAATAGAAGGAAGGGAACAAGAAAGCCTATGGCATATAATATTATCAATAAATTCCCTATAAGGGGACTTTGTGCAGTAGAGGCAAATATTAAAACAGAGGAAAGTGCAGGACCTACACAAGGAGTCCAAGCAAAGCTAAATACAAGTCCCATTACATAAGCAACTAGAGGACTCATTTCCCTGTTTAAGAAGTTACCTTTTACCCTTCTTTCTTTATTCAAAAACTTAATATCAATAAAGCCAACTTGAACTAAACCTAGTATAATAATTATAATACCTGCAATCCTAGTAAAAAGAGTAGTGTGCTTTTGCAGAAAGCCTCCCAGGGCTGTAAATGAAATCCCTAGAACAAAAAACACAGTTGTAATCCCTAATACAAAGAACATAGTCTGTAGAAAAACTTTGCTTCTCTTGTAGGAAATGCTACCGTCTTCATTTACTTGTTTTGCGTTACCAGCCAAATAACTCATATAAAGAGGAATTAGGGGGATAACACAGGGGGAAAAGAAGGATATTACCCCTTCTAAAAACACTAGAATAAAACTTATATTATCTAAAGATACTAAATTATCAAACATAATATCACCTTTTTTGTTTTTTTTATTCTATCATTTGCACTATATAAAATCAATTAAACTTATGTGACATTGTTACTTAAGAGGGAAAAGTGATATAATAAATTCAAACAACATAAGGAGGCAAATAAATGAGAGATAATCAGAAGTACAAACACAAAAGAGCAAAGAAGAGCTTTAGGTTACTTGATCACAATAGAAATCCTTTAAAGAATCAAAGGGTGGAAATATCACAAACAAAGCACAAATTTTTGTTTTCTTGCGGTGCGTTTGACACTGTACCTTTGGCAAATGATCATCTACAAGGGGAAGATAAGACATTTATGGAAGACCGTTTTGACAAATGGTTGAATTTATTTAACGCAGGAACCTTGCCTTTTTATTGGGCCCAGTTTGAACCTGAGAAAGGAAAGCCTCGTACGGAAGAATTAATGAATGCTGCTAAATGGCTACAGGATAGAGGTGTTACTGTAAAAGGCCATCCTCTATGCTGGCATACCCTTGCCCCCTCATGGCTTCTTGATATGACTAATGAGGAAATATTAAAAGCCCAACTAGACCGTATAGAAAGGGATGTTACAGACTTCAAGGGTGTAATTGATATGTGGGATGTTATCAATGAGGTTGTGATTATGCCTATCTTTGATAAATATGATAATGGTATCACAAGGCTCTGTAAGGAGAAAGGTCGCTTTGGCATAATCAAGCAAGTATTCGAAGCAACTAAGGCAGCAAATCCTGATGCAATATTATTACTTAACGACTTTAACACATCAGTATCATATGAGATTCTAATCGAAGGTTGTCTTGATGCAGGAGTTCCTATTGATGTTATAGGAGTTCAATCTCATCAGCACCAGGGATACTGGGGCCTAGAGAAAACTCAAGAAGTACTAGAGAGATTCTCAAAATTCGGCCTACCTTTACATTTTACAGAGAACACATTAATTTCTGGTAAATTAATGGATCCGGAGATAGTTGACCTTAATGATTATCAAGTGGATGAATGGCCTACTACTCCAGAAGGTGAAGAAAGACAGGCTAAAGAAATGGCTGAGATATATGATATCTTATTCCAACATCCATCTGTGGAATCCATAACAACATGGAGTATAGTAGACAATAAATGGCTTGGAGCACCAGCAGGTATACTAAGAGCAGATAACTCTAAAAAGCCATCCTATGATGCTTTAGAAGAACTTGTTAAGAACAAATGGTGGACTAGGGAAGAGTTTGTTACAGATGATGAAGGAAATGTATCATTTGAAGGTTTCCTAGGAGATTACGAAATCATAGCAGGCAGTCTAAAAAGCCAGTTTACTTTAGACAAGGATGTACAGATAGATGAGCTTATGTTGAGATAATGTTTATGCAACATATGGCTTAACAGTATGAATAGAAAGAGGCAAGTTTTTTGCAAAGATAGATACCT
>CAYOAJ010000155.1:4252-4915 GCA_964401895.1 uncultured Herbinix sp. | reverse complement strand
CTTTTCCCCCATTCCTTAATAAATTGAATAATGTTTCTTGTCTCTGTTTTAAAATCCATCTCTTCTATATTAGCAAGCTGCTCGTAGCTAAATCCCAAATGCCCCCCAGCCTCTGGTCCTTCGATTACTACCAAATCAGGAATTTTATCATACTTTTTAATCCAGTATTTTAAGATTACTTTTGCTGATTTTAAGCTTGATACAATGGGAGCAATCATGGTTTTGGTTCCTTTTACAATATCTGGGAGTGTCATGGGTAGTCCTGCTCCTGAAATAATCAAATCTGCTCCTGCTGCCACAGCGGATTTTACATAATCCTCATATTTTCTGGTAGCTACCATAATATTTACACCAACAATACCGCCCATGGCTATTTTTCTTGCTTTTACAATTTCATCTTTAATTGCTTGTAGATTTGTTGCTATTGGATCATTATCAAAGGTAGGATAAGAAAATCCAATTTGTGCAGTGGAAATAATACCCACTCCACCTTCTGCTGCCACTGCGCCTGCCAACCCAGACAGGCTGATTCCAACCCCCATTCCACCTTGAATGACAGGAATGCGGGCAACTACCCCACCTATTTTTAATGGTTTCAAACTCATAATCCCCTACCTGCCAACAATAAAGGTAAGCTCTGCCTGTACTACTAATCTCTCTCCT
>CAYOAJ010000155.1:0-4242 GCA_964401895.1 uncultured Herbinix sp. | reverse complement strand
ATTGGTCCTTTCTTCTTGATAATTTCTGTCTCTAATCGAAGCACATCACCTGGTACTACTTTTCCTTTAAATTTTGCAGAGTTTATTGCGCCAAAATAAGCAATTTTTCCCTTTAATTCTGGTTGACACAAAATAGCTACCGCTCCCACCTGCGCAAGTGCCTCAATAATAAGAACCCCAGGCATTACAGGCTCTTCTGGAAAGTGACCAGCAAAAAAAGGTTCATTATAAGACACACATTTTCGACCTACTGCACGTTTTCCCTCTTCTAATTCCTCAATGGTATCTACCAACATAAAGGGATGTCTATGAGGAATAATTTCCATAATTTCTTTTGCAGTTAATAGTGACACGTGGCTACCTCTCTTCCCATTTTTTGACTAAAATACTAGCATTATGTCCTCCAAAGCCCAAAGAATTGGACAAGGCATAAGTAAATTCACCTTCTACAGGTTCTTTGCAGTAATCCAAGTCAAGTTCTTCGTCTGGTACTTCATAGCCTACTGTTTTGTGAATATAATTTTCTTGCAACTCTTTTACACAAGTAATAAATTCTAAAGCACCCGCTGCTCCCAGTAAATGTCCTACCATAGATTTTGTGGAATTAATTTTAATGTTTTTAGCGTGTTCCCCAAAACAAAGCTTTATGGCTCTTGTTTCGAATAAATCGTTATGATGTGTGCTAGTACCATGAGCATTGATATAAGTGATGTCTTCCTTTTCTATGTTTCCGTCTGCTATTGCATATTCCATTGCCTTTGCCGCACCAGAACCATCGTCTGCGGGTGAAGTAATGTGATACGCGTCGCTGGTACAGCCATATCCTATTACCTCTCCATATATCTTAGCGCCTCTCTTTACAGCATGCTCCAATTCCTCCAATACAACAATTGCTGCACCTTCCCCCATAATAAATCCGCTACGCTCTTTATCAAAAGGGATAGAACATCTTGTGACATCTTCGCTAGTGGATAAGGCCGTTAATGCTGAAAAACCTGAAATTCCAATAGGGGTAATACTATTTTCTGCTCCCCCTGCTATCATCACCTCTGCTTCACCATACTGAATGGAGCGAAAGGCTTCCCCTATAGAGTTGGTCCCAGTGGCACATGCTGTCACTACATTTATACTTTTTCCTTTTAAGCCAAATTGAATAGAAACATTGCCTGCTGCCATATTAGATATCATAAGTGGTACCATCATTGGACTAATTCTAGATGGACCTTTATTTAATAATTTCTCATGTTCTCTTTCAATCACTTGAAGGGAACCAATGCCCGATCCAATGGAAACGCCTACACGAAAGGCATCTTCATTCTCCATATTCAAGGACGCATCTTCTATGGCCTCCTTGGTAGCAGCTACTGCATATTGACAAAATGCTTCCATTCTTCTGGCCGCTTTAGGGTCCATATACTGCTTAGCGTCAAAGCCCTTTACTTCTGCAGCAATTTTACATTTATATTCTGTGGTATCAAACTTAAGAATAGGTGCAAATCCTGTTATACCTTCTTTTACACCATTCCAAAATTCATCTACACTTAATCCAATCGGAGTAATGGCTCCCATCCCTGTTACTACAACTCTTCTCATTACATCTACCTCTCTTCTCGTCATATATGCATACCCCCATCTACAGAAATAACCTGCCCAGTAATATATGCCCCCTTATCACTGGCAAGAAAAGCCACTGTTTCTGCCACATCTCTTGGTTTACCAACTCTTTTTAATGGAATTTGTGCAAGCACAGCTTCTTTGGCACTATCTGTCATTGCTTGGGTCATATCAGTGTCAATAAAACCAGGAGCAACTGCATTTACTGTAATGCCACGACTTGCCAGCTCTCTGGCTACGCTTTTGGTAAGTCCTATCACTCCTGCTTTACTTGCTGCATAATTGGCCTGACCAACATTTCCAAGCAAACCAGAAACAGATGAAATATTAATAATTCGACCATTTTTTTGTTTCAAAAAAGGACGATATACTTGCTTTATCATATTAAAGGTACCTTTTAGATTGGTCTCTATTACACTGTCAAAATCAGCTTCACTCATTTTCATTAGCAAATTATCCTTGGTAATACCTGCGTTATTCACAAGAATATCTAAATGACCGTATTTATCTATTACGTCCTGCACCATCTTTCCACATGCATCATAATCTGTTACAGAACACTGCACCATCTCCCCTACACCATTATGTGCCTTAATTTCCTTTACTACTTCCTCAGCCTTATCTGCTGAGCCATTATAATTTATAACGGTAGTAGCGCCATACTGAGCAAGTAGAATTGCAATTTCTTTACCAATACCCCGACTTGCTCCTGTTACCAATGCAACCTTTCCTGTTAACATAATTTGCCCTCATTTCTACACTGTCACTAGATACTTTAGCTTCTCTAAATCTTCTACTTTTTCTACGTTAATTACCCTTACGTCTTTGTCTATTTTTCTCATAAATCCTGATAAGGTTTTTCCTGGTCCAATTTCAATAAAGGTATCTACACCATCTGCAATCATACGTTCTACACTTTGCTGCCATTTTACGGAAGATTCCACCTGCTGAACCAACAATGATTTTACATCCTTTGTATCCCCCACATAATCTGCTGTTACATTAGAAAGGTAAGGAATTTGAATAGTATTTAATTCTACTTTCTCTAATGTAATTTGAAGTTTCTTACCAGCTTCTGCTAGGAGTGGTGAATGAAAGGGTCCGCTAACCTTTAACGGAATACATCGTTTTGCCCCCTTCTCCATTAATTTCTCAGCAGCAGCTTCTACCGCTGATATTTCACCTGTGATAACGGTTTGCCCCGGACAATTGTAATTGGCAATTGTAACAGCTCCTGTAATTTCCTCACATACTGATTCAATCACTGAGGTGTCCAATCCCAGTACTGCAGTCATAGCACCCCCACTGGGAACTGCATTTTGCATAAAAATACCACGTTGTCTTACTATCTGAAAAATATCCTCATAAGACATGGTTCCGCTTACTGCCAAGGAACTATATTCCCCCAAGCTAAGGCCAGCCGTTACGTCTGGTCTGATTCCTAGCGCTTCCACTGCCCCCAGCATGGCTAGCTCTGTTGTCACCATAGCAATTTGTGTATATTCTGTAATATGAAGCTTATCATTATCTTCAAAGCATAGCTTCAGCACATCAACTCCGCTACTAACACTGGCTAATTCATACACCTCCTTACAATTAGAAAATGTATCATAAAAATCCTTTCCCATTCCCACATACTGAGAACCTTGGCCAGGAAATATAAATGCAATTTTACCCATATATTCCTCTCTTCTTTTTTACTTTGAAATTCAAACTATTTCCTTAAGACAAAGGCGAACCAAAGATAATATCTTACGATTCGCCTATATTTATTTTACTACACCTAATAAACGGGTGCTCTCTTGTATGATTTCTTGAATAATTTCAGCACAGCTCTCTGATTTTTTAACAAGTCCTGCAATTTGGCCTGCCATAACGGTTCCGTTCACAACATCCCCATCAATCACTGCATTACGCAATGTTCCTAAGGTTAAAAGCTCTAGCTCTTCTAATCCAGCTTCCTCTTTTTCTAAGCGAAGGTATTCCTTAGTCATTTTGTTGCGAATACTACGAATAGGATGCCCATGAGACATTCCTGTCAAATCAGTATCAATATCCTTGGCCTTGATAATACGCTCTTTATAGTTCTTATGGGTAATCGCCTCTGTGGCAACACAGAATCTAGTTCCCATTTGGACACCTTCAGCACCTAGCATAAATGTGGCCGCTAATCCTCTGCCATCTCCAATTCCACCAGCAGCTATAACAGGAATATTTATTGCATCAACCACTTGAGGAACAAGAGACATGGTTGTGGCTGCACCAACATGTCCGCCAGCCTCCATTCCCTCTGCTACTACAGCATCTGCACCAGCACGCTCCATTAATTTGGCCATAGCTACACTTGCTACTACAGGGATTACTTTTATTCCTGCTGCTTTCCATTTTTCCATATACTTTGCTGGATTGCCTGCACCAGTAGTAATCACTTTCACCCCTTCTTCTATCACAATATCTGCAATCTCATCTGCGTTGGGGTTCATAAGCATAATATTTACACCAAAAGGTTTCGTAGTTCTTTTCTTGGTTTCTCTAATTTGCTCTCTAACAACCTCTGCTGGAGCACTTGCTGCGCCAATCAATCCTAATCCACCAGCATTTGATACTGCTGATGCCAAATGATATTCT
>CAYOAJ010000154.1:0-4921 GCA_964401895.1 uncultured Herbinix sp. | reverse complement strand
TATCTTTGCTCCGGTTTCATCCAGCATAGGTTGACCATTTTCATCTAACACATATACAGGTGTCAAAGCCTTTTCATACATTTTATCAAGCACTGCCTTTTGTGTTGAGAAGCCAGAATTGAAGATACTATCCAAATCGCTGTCATGTAATAATAAACCTTCAATAAACTCCCATGCGGCTTCCTGGTTCTTGGATTTAGAGGAAATCGCAAAGGAATCTCCATCTGTTCGCATTATACTGCCTAAGTAGCTGCCATCTACTGTAGGAAAGCCTACAGTGGTAGAAGGAGCATCAAACAATAGTTTATTCATCTGAAATTCAGTTACAGAATCAAAATTAGCATCGTTTAATAAAAGTTCATCATCTTGTAATTTGGCAGGTTTTTCTTTTGCATTTTCATCATATTCAAATGTACTTGGATACCCATTGGCAAATTCCAAAATAGTTTTAAATTCATCAGAATCAAAATTACACTTGCCACTCTCATAATCAATAAAAAACTCTTGATTATAGTTCATTAATACATTTAACATGTTACTTTTCGTTGTCATATCGAATAATTCTATATCAGGATTCTCCTTTGAATATGTAATCAAATCATTCACTGACCATCCTTCCAAATCTCCTGCCACCCCAGTCTTCGCAAGTAATGCCTGAACACTAATACGTAACGGAATTGCAATCAGCTTGTCATTAAATGTATATTCTTCCAATACATTTTCAAGAAAATCTTCCTTTTTAAAGAATTCGCTTTTCTCCAAAAAAGAGGATAAATCAACAAAAAACCCCTTTTGGGCAAAGACTTCCATATTCACAATATCTGAAAGGTTTATAATATCGGGTCCCGTACCTGAAGTGATATCAAGGTTCATCAGTGCTACCGCATCATCATACAGATTCTCATGCCAGGGGGTATTTTCATCAACATATGATTTAATCTTTACTTTATATTTCTCGTTTGTCTTATTGAATTTAACTGCTTGTGTTTGAAGACTTTGATTGATATAGGTAGTACCAATCACAATTACTTTCCTTGGAGCAACCTCATCTACTTTCTTTCTGGTTAATACTGCAAGCTCTAATTCATCAGACCCTTCCAGCCAGTCTCTCAGGAATACTGCTATTTTGCCATCCTCTAATACTCCCATACCTTGTAAGCTCTGCCCATTTATATCAGAGTCAAGCCAATCCAGAATTTCTTCACAGGTCTGAGTTTCCAGACTATATTCATACACCTTACTATCTGTAGCAACGATAAAATCCTTGCTACCTCCTGCAATAGTATATTGACCGCGAGGCATATTTTTATAGGTCTCCTTAAATGATTTCCCTTCATAATCAATAAGTGATAAGCTCATACCTTCCTCGCCATCCTGCAATACATATACATTTCCGGCTTTATCTGCAAATAAGGAATTTATATAGGAATTAGAAGTCATTATTTCACCCTGATTTTTCCCCTGTACATCAAATAACAGAATTTTATTTTCCTGTACCGCAATCACCCGACCTTTTGTATCTACAGCTGCATAGTTGATGTACAAACCATATTCATCGTCTGACAAGTTTGAAATATCATTGCTGTAAATTTGATTACCTGAGGAATCATATTTTTCAAGATAAACAAAACTCTTAGGATATAAATTATCAACTAAGATATCAGGGTCATACTTAGTAACAAATAAATACATTTCATCATTTTCACCAAAAAGCATCTTCATTACATTTGTTCTTTCATCAAAGGTAATGGGTAATTCTTCTGCTTCCGCATTTTCTTCCAGCCCTCTTTTATAGTATCTAGTTTTGCTTTCCTGAGTTTCTTCATTATATTCATGCATAGAAAAAATCATATTACTATTTACGAATTGTAAACTACCCATATACTTATTCTCACCTAATGCAGGTAATGTTGAATACTCCGGAACATAAACATAACCATTTATACCTAATTGGGCGCGTGTTCCTGCCTCTTCTTTCTTATTGCCACAGCCCACTAAAGAGATAATCATCATAAATACAACGAACAAAGCCACAATCCTTTTATAATTACTATATTTAGTATTTTTCATAAGCGCTCCTATTATATATAATTTTTTATAATTGCTCCTGTTAAAAATTATATCCTATCCCACGTTAAAATGCATCTTAAGAATTTACATTAATCCTTGACAAATATATAAGACAATTGTAGAATAACAAAGTAGACACTTGTCTTATTTGAAAACTATATTATTGGAAAGGAATTGTTAATCATATGGAAGAGATGAAGAAACTACCAGACGCGGAGTTTGATATTATGAAAGTAGTATGGGCAAATGATCCTCCAATTACAACAAACATCATTATGGAGCAGCTAGGTAATGAAAAAGGGTGGAAAGCGCAGACTGTCATTTCACTAATGAATCGATTGGTTGAACGGGATTTTTTGAGTACAGATAAAAGAGGAAAAGAGCGTATATTTTATCCCCTTATAGACAAAGAGAATTATTTGAAATTTGAGACAAGTAATTTTGTGAAGCAGTACCACGACAATTCATTTCTTGACCTTGTGAATACATTATATGCAGATAAAGGATTGACGGAAGAGGATATTGATGAATTGCTCCAATGGGCAAAGGAACGGAGGCGTTAACATGCAAAACTATATGATAACATTGCTGCTTTGTTCTGCACTTATGTCTGCCCTTGGGCTATTTTATATGTCAATGACCCCGCTCTTGGCAAAACGGTATTCTACAAAAGGACAGTATTACGCATGGCTGATGATTATTGTTGGTTTGATTATTCCATTTCGACCACAATTTGATAACAGCATTGTAAATATAACACCTACAAATACCATTACACCAGTTATTCAAATTGGTAATAATGCACCAATCCTTAGTCCCACCGAATATACAGTAGCTCGTATTTCTGCTTTATCACCAAGTGTTTCATTATGGCAGGTGATAACAATGATATGGATTGCAGGTGTGGTGGCAGTTCTTGTGCATTACTCAATAAAGCATTATCGCTTTCTTACTATGGTAAAACGTTGGAGTGACCCTATTACAAACCACCAAGCACTTAGCTTGCTACAAACTCTAAAAAAAGAGTTAAGGATATCCAAAGAAATTGGTTTTCGGCAGTGTTTATGCGTTGGAAGCCCGATGTTAATTGGTTTTATACATCCTTGCATTCTTTTACCAAAGGCAGATTTCGAGGAAGAAGAATTGCGTTTTATTTTGAAGCATGAGCTTTTTCATTATAGAAGAAAAGATTTATGGTATAAGTTATTAGTACTAATTGCAACTGCACTACACTGGTTTAATCCCGTTGTTTACATGATAGCAAGAACAATAGAAGTACTATGCGAAATGTCATGTGACACAGAGGTGGTACGCTGTACAGATGCAGATAAGCGTCAGTACTACAGCGAAGCTATTTTAAATGTGGCGAGATATCACACTAAATTAAAAACCAATCTATCTACAAATTTTTACGGAGGTAAAAAGAGCATGAAAAAAAGAATACTATCTATTATGGATACAAGCAAAAAAAGAACAGGCATTGCGGTAGTTTGTGCCATTGTGCTTCTTACGTTAGGAACAGGAACTGTATTTGCTGTAAACGCTTCCTCGGAATCCACATCAAATCGACTAGAAAATAGTGAAAGTGAATATCGGTGGGGAATGAATGTGTCAAGTGTAACAAATACTGGAGAGCTTATACTTGACTATGAATTAGTATGTTTAGCCTACGATGAGGACGGGCAGCCACAGAAGATTAATTGGGATTTGGACACTCTAGTACCTACTAATAATGGTTTACAAGGGGGGATTGTTACTGATAAATCCTCTGCAACAACAATGAAAAAGTTTATTTATATGGCAAGTTCCACAAGTATATTGGGAGATATAGATGATATAACCTTTGCAGATGGTACGGTATGGGAAAATCCAGAATATGAGAAATGGATTTCTGATTATGAGGGAAAAAGTGTTGACATAGAATTTCTGAAAGAATCTCCTTAAAAATATGGACGAAGTTCATTTGGTAGTATAAAATGAATAGTAAAGAGCAGAATACTTATATTGATAATAAACTGCTTTGTCGCATATTAGGGAGGTTAACGCATGGAAAGAAAAGTCAAACAACAAGTTACTGGTTTTAGAACACAAGATGGTGCTGGAGTGAATTTAGTAAGAGTGCTAGGAAATAGAACAGTGGAGGAATATGATCCGATTCTTATGCTTGATTCCTTTGACAGTACCAATCCAGATGACTATACGGCAGGATTTCCAATGCATCCACACAGGGGTATAGAAACAGTTAGCTATATATATCGAGGTCAAATGGTTCATAGGGATAGTTTAGGCAATGAAGATTCTATTGCAGATGGAGAAGTCCAGTGGATGACTGCAGGGTCTGGTATTATGCATGAGGAAGATTTGCCTGCATCAGAAAGAATGCTTGGCATTCAACTATGGCTAAATTTACCAGCTAGAAATAAAATGGTAGCTCCTGCATATCATAGTATCAAGAATTCTGAAATAGAAGATATCCCATTTGAGAATGGAAAACTAAGACTCCTTGCAGGTAATTACGAAGATAAAAAAGGCTATATAAGCAGTTACCTGCCATTGGATTATTATGATATACATCTTAATGCTGATTCTTCTATTGTTATTAATACAGAAAAAGAACGTTCAGTCATGGTTTTCACCCTTTTAGGGGAAGCTTATATTGGAGATGAACTTGTCAAAGAAAAGACAGCCGCAAAGCTTACCTCAGGAGAACGTGTTGTAATAAAAGCTGGAGATAAAAATGCCCAAATATTATTTATAAGTTCAGAGAAGCTAGAGGAACCCGTTGTATGGGGTGGCCCTATAGTAATGAACACAAAAGAGGAATTACAAAAAGCTTTTGATGACCTAAAAC
>CAYOAJ010000153.1:0-4950 GCA_964401895.1 uncultured Herbinix sp. | reverse complement strand
GCCATTGCATTAATAGCTACAATAACTGTTGATAAGGACATAAGGATGGCTCCTACTGCTGATGTTAAAGATATTCCAATTGGTGCTAAAATACCTGCTGCTAATGGAATGGCAATAAAGTTGTAACCAGCTCCCCATCCAAGGTTTTGTTTCATCTTACGACTAGTTTTATCTGATAGTTCTAAAAATGATTCAATATCTCCTGGGTCAGTTTGTGTTAAGACTACATCTGCTGAGTCTAATGCAACTTGAGTACCTGCCCCAATTGCAATACCGATATCTGCTAAGGCAAGGGATGGTGAGTCATTAACGCCGTCCCCAACCATGATTACTGTATTTCCTTGTTCCTTTAAGCTTTCAACTAGGTCATATTTATCTTGGGGTGATTGATTGGCTTTATATTCTATATTTAATTCGTTTGCAACTCCGGTGGCAGCTTGTTCATTATCTCCAGTTGCCATAATTACTTTAATCCCATATGACTTTAATGCATTTACTAAATTTAGGATAAACCTTATTCCATATGTCCATACATAATTCAAATGTAAAGCTTGGATCTTGGTCTACTATTTCATTTTGGAAAGCTAATTCTTCCGAATAATCCTCTGCAAAATATACTGTAAATTGCCCAGGAGCACTGGTGTCTTTATGGGATATTACAGGCCTTGCACTGTAATCCGATATAAAGGCCTCTTCCCCTTCATTTTTCTCAACAGTTATCTCTGCTAATGCCCCAACCATCCTCTGTGTTACATCATTTCCCCTTCTAACAGTTGAATTAACAAAGTTGCCAATAGAGTAATATACTAACATCTTATTACCATTTTCACTTTCAATCCACTTAACTGGTTGGACAACATGAGGGTGGGTTCCAATAACTAGGTCTACTCCTAGATCAGCCATAAAATAAGCTAAGTCCTCTTGTTCCCTGGATTGGCTGTGCTGATATTCCGTTCCCCAATGGGGTGCAAGGATAATAAAGTCAGCTAATTCTTTAGCCTTTATAACATCCGCCTCTATCTTATCCCTATCAAGTAAATTGACGATGTAAGGCATATCCTTAGGTAGGAGTATTCCGTTGGTTCCGTAGGTATAGTTTAGTATGGCGATTTTAATATCATCCTTCTCATATACATATATGTTATTATCTTGATCTTCTTGGCTTTTATTAATTCCTAAGACTGCAATCTCAGGATAAGTAGTCTCCCAGTAATTTATACAGTTTTCCACTCCTATTTTACCCTTGTCTAAAGTGTGGTTGGTTGCATGTAAGACAACATTAAATCCTGTGTCCGCAAGGGCATCGGCTATCTCATAGGCTCCGTTGAATGTAGGATACCCTGAAAGTCCTATTTCTCTTCCCCCTAATATAACTTCCTGATTGACTATTGCCAGGTCCTTATCTTGAATCACATCTTTTACATTGGCAAATAGATGGTTGTAATTATATGTCCCATCCTCCATCTTACCACTTTCTTGCACTGGATCATGGAGTAGTATATCTCCTACCATTGCTATTGTTACTTGGGTAGGTACAGGCTCTGGGGTAGGAGTAGGTTGTGGGCTTGGTGTGGGTTCTGGGCTTGGGCTAAGATCATGTTGGATCTCACTTTGAGCCTCCTGAGCAATATCATTAGTCTCAATAATATTGTTATCGTCTTGCCTATTACATGAACTTAAAGTAATAGATAAAAGCAAAGATATTGTTAAGATTAAAAATAAGCTGTTTCTTTTCATTTTCATCATTATAGTTACTTCCTTGTTATATATTTTTATTAATCGTATTGTAAATATTTTATCATTTATTAGTGAAAAGAACAATGCAGAAGCAAGATAATAAACGGGCTTCTGCATTGTTCTTGTAGCTTTTCATATTCAATTCCTAAAAACTTATTGTTAGTCGGATAGATATGTTGATATAAATCCTTAGTTTATTCTAAAGATTTAAATGTCTTGATAATGCTTTCAACGTCTTCAATCATCTCCATTGCTATCGTAAAATCATCCTCAGCCAATTTTTTCTCATTTTCATCTTCTATATATTCACTGGTCAAGGCACCTAAAGGAAAATCTGTGTCTGTAAAATAATAGTAGCTAATATCATTTACCTTTCCAACTTCTTTAACACTATCTAAAAATGGATTCTCCTTTACATAATCTTCGGTTCCTATGTAAAACATAGTAAGTCCATTTGGCTTAGCCAAATCTTCATAATAGTTCTTACTTTGTTCACTATCACCAACAAAACATACTTCAATATAATCTGCTTCTTCTTTGATTATATAGTTGTCATCCCAGCTAGTTGGAAACTGTAGGGTAAATCCTAACTTTTCATTCTCGTAAGTTTTAAATTGATTATCTGGTCCATTAGATTCATCTATTTTCTCGGCTATGTCATTGTTTTCGGTTGTGTCTTTATTCTCAGTTGTATCTGTTTTTGTACATCCTGTCAAAGTTATAGTAAATAGAATTATTGATATAAAAATCATGTTAGCATATTTCATTTATATCCCTCCATGTATTTAGAATTAATCTTATATAAATAGCTTTTAGCCACTAACAACGATAAGCTAATATTTTTTCCTAAAAATCTCTTTAGTGTAAAAATTATTAGTTTGAAAATCTAGTTAGTATAAGTCTACAATTTTATAAATTAATCTCGATTTCCCATTAAGGAAAGCATGATCATTCTCAACAGGTATCAGTATAATTAAATCTTCTTTTTCAGCTATATCCGCTAAAATAGGAAATCTATAGGTTTGAGATTCTAAAATACTTTCCGAAAGCTATGGAAAACAAAACACCTTTTTACCTTTTGCAAACCCTATGGCAAAAGAATAATACCACTTATTACTACTTGTAGCTAATATCCTATTATTAAAATGTCTTTTACGTAATTTAAACAACTGGACTATTTCATCAAATGTATACTTGGTCTTTTTTTCCTTAAACTCCTAGCCAGGTGTTGCTTTAATGTTGTTCTTAAAATGTTGTGAGGAAATTTGTCTTCCCTATAAGCAAGATAATAAGTAGACTTCTGAAGATCACTGAAAGAACTTTTCTTTCCATTTACATATACTTCTGCATTGTTCTTGCAACTTTTCCCACGAGCTATCGTATATACAAAGGGCCATGTAATATCATCAATTTCACCTACAAGAAAATTGACACCTGTTTCAAATTCCCCAGAACACACCACTTCTTCTTTTAACTTATATTTTCCTACAAAGTTATGCTCGTATCTTTTTTTTATCCGCATATTTTTTATAGAAAGGTTCATGATTTGACCTCCTTAGTATATTGATATTTTTAGGGATTTAGCAATTCCATTAACTATACTATATTATTTAAGACATATGTACATTGCACTATAACATTGCTGTTTTACAATTTTAAATCTTAGTTTTAAAATGTTTTATACTGAAAAAGTCACGACAGGTGAAACTTCGTGACCTATATTCAATGTAAAATCAATTCTGTAATTATGATATATTATTTTTTTGGTAGTGTCAAGAAGTAGTTTACACAAACTTCTTGACACTTCCTATATTTTCTTAACTGTAAATTAAATATTTATATAAAAGAATCATACAGTACAATATAATTAATGACAAAAATACCATTAGAAATACCCAGCAATTACTATATAATAGATTGCTGGGTACTAAACAATAAAGCCTTATGTGTAGAAAATAATGTTCCTCTTTTATAAAGTTTTTAACTGTACGTATAATGTACCATTTATATCATTCTCACAATTTAAGCTGTCCTTTATACTAGTTAAAATCTCTACCAGTTTACTTTTACTTTGATTGATTATACTTACATTGCTCTCATTAATGAATATGATTGAATTTTTCTCACTTCTTATTGGTGATACTTTTACTAGAGCAGGAAGAATGCTAATAGATATTTTGTTTGGATTTATCGATAGAGGTTTAGATATCAAATTAATAACTCTACTTAATTGATAAGTATCATCACTTCCATGGAGATTATCTATTTCTCTTGCAATAATATCAAGAATATTTTTATCCTCTTGCTTATTCATATCTAGTATTTGAAAAGCGAAGTATTCTTTGAAATCCTGAAAGCAATCTGTGCATACCCAATAATAATCATCAAGAGTGGAATACCCTTCATGGCAAGTGTCTTCATCTTGTCCAATTTTCTTCCAGCAGAACTCACAATGTTCATGATTCCATTGTTCCGACCACATACTATATTCATGAAAATAAAATGTTCTACCTTTTAAATAATCTTCTTGCCACCTAATTCTCCAATCGTTGATTTCCATTATAATTAATCCTTTCATAAATTATTTCGGTTCTATTTTGCCATCAGGAAATATTCTCCACCCCTTTGTCCCAGACCCTCTATAATTATAATCCCAATGCGGTCCGATTCCTTTTCCTTCAGTGGAATGTTCTAAATCTGGGTGCAAAGATTCACCTGTTTCAGGTTTTGTATAACTTCCTTCGCTTGATCCTTGTTCTCCTTTTCCTTTCCATTCCCAACCTTCACCCGGATTTTTAGTTGGGTCATTGCCTGGATATTTTATTTCTGGTAATTGTTCACTCTTACCCGCTCCCTTATTAGAATCTTCTTTCGCTTTTTCTTTATCATCAGTATTACTTTCTGTCTTGAAAACAACATCTTCCCTAATGTCCCAAGTAACATCCCCAACACCTGCTGTTCCATTTAACAAGTCCCATCCAGTATCAATAATATCAGGAATCACACTCACCGTATAATCAATCACAACTGCTGTTGATGTTAAAAATGCCAATATTTCAAGTGCAGGACCTATCTTCGTCACAATCGTTTCAGCTAAAATCCCCATGATGGTTACGGTTTCCATGGATTCTGCTAAGGTATAACTACTATACCCTGTCGGATCCCTATACATCACTGGATTACTATTAGCATATAAATACTTGTGTAGACTAA
>CAYOAJ010000152.1:0-5114 GCA_964401895.1 uncultured Herbinix sp. | reverse complement strand
AGAAGAATCTTCATAATCATGTTCAAAGGATTCTTTGGCAAATCTTTTATCTTCATCTTCCATCTCATAAGTTGATTTACCTTTAGATTTACTATCCCCTGCCATTTCCTCTATATTATTTTTAGCACCACAGCTAGAGCAGTGTAGTGTTCCTGAATCACTGTCAAAGCCCATATCTGCTCCGCAGTTATCACATTTATAATGTACTAGCATAATGCACATCCTTAAAACACCCGCAAGCATATTGAGCTACACCTGCGGGATTGTTTTTAGTAGTTTAATTAATAATAAAATTATTTATTCATGCTTGCTTTTAAAGCTGCAAGTTCATCCTCAACAGAGCTATCAACGTCATATTTTTTAGTTAGATCATCAATAGATTTGCTAGTGGACTTATTAAGTTCTGCCATAGCATTAGCCTTATCAAGGGCTTTATCAGCTATATCTTCATATCTTTCAAAGCTTGATATGGAGTCGTTAGCACTTGATACTGAAGAACCTATCTTGTTGAGTCTTTCCTGTGTTTTAGCCACAGATAGCTTACCTTTAATCATATCTTTTCTTGCTTCTAGTTGATTAATATCAGCAACTAGTTTATCATGCATATCTCTCATATTAGTAGCATTGTTACTTGCTAAATCGTAAGCTTCCTGTAGGCCAGGTAACTTAGATGAAAAGGTAGCTTTTTGTTCAAGAAATTTTCTAGCATCTTTTTCATTATCTGCTTCTAAAGCTTTTACTGCATATGATTGCATTCTTTCAATCTCGTCAGTGCATTCGTCTAGAGCCCTTTTTGCTCTTTGCTCTTCAGCCATAATTGTAGCTGTTTCAGATTTAACCTTACCTAAATCTGAATTTAAGTTTCTAAGTGTTTGATCTATCATTTTTTCTGGATCTTCTGCTTTATCCAGTAGTGCATTTATATTGCTTGACATGATGTCTTTAAACCTTACTAAAATTCCCATATTATATCCTCCGTTTTCTATATGTATTTTTGTTCCTCTTAAATTAAAGCTATGTAAAAAGTGTATAATGAATGACAGTAATAGTCAAGTTAAATATGGGAAAAGAATTTATTTTTATAATAAGAACTACAAAAAATCCATATATGACAGATAGTATTATATGAAGACAAGATAGTAATATATTAATAGAATCTTTTGCTTATAATGTTATAATATAAGTAGTTAATGTATCAATGAGAAGAAAATGAATGGAGGTATTATTTTGAAAGTAAAGCAATCACATAGCTTATGGTATAAAAGCCCAGCTTCTAATTGGAATGAGGCTCTTCCAATAGGTAATGGAAGATTAGCTGGTATGATATATGGCAGGGTGGCTAATGAACAAATACAATTAAATGAAGATAGTATATGGTACGGACAACCTGTGGATAGAAATAATCCAGATGCCTTAGAGAATCTTCCCAAGGTTAGAGACTTGCTTTCACAAGGAAGAATAAGAGAGGCGGAGAAAATGGCCTTACTATCTATGTCTGGAACCCCAGAAGGACAACGGCCATATCAGACAATGGGAGACCTTTTCATTAACTTTGATCTTGATGAGAAAAAGGCGGAAAATTATAGAAGAGACTTGAATCTGGAAAATGCTCTTGCAACCACATCATTTACAATAGAAGGTGTGAATTATAAAAGGGAGTATTTTTCTAGTGCAGCAGATCAAGTGATGGTAATACATCTAACAGCTGATAAGGAAGGCTCAATAAATTTTACTGCTAATTTAGGAAGAGGAAAGTTTTTAGATAGTATAAAGACTTTTGATAATAATACACTTGCTATGTATGTTAATTGTGGAGGAGAAAAGGCAGTAAGCTTTTCTACCATGGTAAGGGCAAGTAATCAAGGAGGTTCTCTTTACACCATTGGTGAAAATCTAATAGTAGAAGATGCTGATGCTGTGACTTTGATCCTATCTTGCCAGACAAGCTTTTACCATCAAAAAACATATGAGGCTCAATGTATTAGTGATCTAGATAGGACCTGGGAATTAACTTATGAGACCTTATTTTCTAATCATTATGAAAATTATTCAGACTTGTACAAAAGGTTGTCTTTAAGTATTGGAGATGGGGAAGGATTAAGTAATCTTAAAGATCTAGATACTAAAGAAAGATTGGATAGGATAAAAGAAGGGGAGGAAGATTCAGACCTACTTTGTCTTTATTTTCAGTATGGTCGTTACCTAATGATTTCCTCCACTAGGCCTGGAACTTTACCATCAAATCTTCAAGGGGTTTGGAATCAAGATATGACACCTCCATGGGATAGCAAATATACAATTAATATAAATGCCCAGATGAACTATTGGCCTGCTGAAATTTGTAATCTTGAGGAGTGTCATGAGCCATTATTTGATCATATAGAAAGAATGCGGGAGCCAGGTAGAAGGACTGCAAGGGAAATGTATGGCTGTGGTGGTTTTGTAGCCCATCACAATACGGATATATGGGGAGATACAGCACCACAGGATAGGTGGATTCCTAGTACCTTTTGGCCTATGGGAGCTGCATGGTTATCCTTGCATTTATGGGACCATTATGAATATGGACTGGATAGAGAGTTTTTGGAGAAGGCATATCCGGTTATGAAAGAGGCAGCAGAATTCTTCTTGGATTTTCTGATTGAAGATGATAAGGGAAGGCTTGTAACAAGTCCATCAGTATCTCCAGAGAATACTTATATATTGGACAATGGGGAAAGAGGGTGTTTATGTATAGGACCTTCTATGGATAGTCAGATTATATATTCCTTATATAAGGCTTGTATAAGTAGCGCGGATATACTTGATGTGGATTCTGATTTTGTAAAGAAGTTAGAAGATGTAATTGAAAAGTTACCTAAGCCTCAAATAGGTAAGTATGGACAGATACAAGAGTGGGCAGAGGATTATGAAGAGGCTGAAGTTGGACATAGGCACATATCTCACCTATTTGGTCTATATCCAGCGGATATATTTACTGTACGTAAGACGCCAGAGCTTGCTAAAGCAGCAAGAAAGACCCTTGAGAGAAGGCTTTCTCATGGAGGTGGACATACAGGTTGGAGTAGGGCTTGGATTATTAATATGTGGGCAAGATTGGCAGATGGGGAAAAGGCTTATGAAAATGTTATGGAATTACTTAAGACCTCTACCCAGGATAATTTGTTTGACTCCCACCCTCCATTCCAGATAGATGGTAATTTTGGAGCCACAGCAGGAATTGCTGAGATGATTATGCAAAGCCATGATGGAGGAATTGAATTTCTTCCAGCAATACCAGATAGCTGGCAAGAGGGAAGAATAGAGGGATTAAGAGCAAGAGGTGGATTCACAGTAGATATAAGTTGGAAAAAAGCTAGTCCACAAGAGGCAAGGATTTATTCAGACCAGGGAAGGGAATGCACTATTCTAACAAGTGGAGAGCTTACTGTTACTTGTAATGGTGTGATTCAGGAGTTGCGTTCTGAGAAGGACAGTTATACTTTCGCTACTGAAAAGGGTCAGGTATATGAACTAGCATTTAAATAAATTAATAGGTAGATTTTTTACGAAAGGCACCGGGAGTTAATCCGGTGTTTTTCTTAAATTGTCTTATAAAATGATATACATCATTATAGCCCAACTCTAGTGCTACTTCTTTTACTGCTAAATTAGTTGATGTTAAAAGTGTCTTTGCCTCAGAAACTTTAGCATTGATAACATCATTGATGCATGTAATGCCAAATGTTTTCTTGTAGAGAACTTGAAAGTATGCATAAGAAAGATGGGCTTGCTTGGCCAAGTCGTCCACTTTCCAGTTCTTTTCTGGTGATTCTAAGATCTGTTTTCTTATAGCTACTAACTCTTCATAATGGGGAGAGTTTTCCTGTTTCTGTTGTAGAAGTTCCCATTCTTCTCCAACCTTAATCATTAATAAGTTAATAAGCAGTCCTATAATTTTTTTAGAATGTTTATTTTCAGGGTTATCTTCCTTTTGAATATGCTCCATTAAATGGATGATTGCACTATCATTAGAAATTCTAAAGGGAGTATTACAAGGAAAGAGCAATTCCTCCATAAATCTATCCTGGTTTGTAGCTGCGAAATGAAGATAATTATCCACATATTCTGTTCCTGTTGGAAAGTATTTAAAGGGGGTGTTACTAGATATAAGAATAGCTGAGGGTTCGTTGATGGTAAAGTTGTCGTTATCAAGCATTAGGGTGCAAGGGGATTGAATATATAAAAAAAGAAAATCCGTCATACCATTAGTTCTTTCCAAAACAAAATCACTTTTTTGACGACTGTTTAGTACCATGTAATGAATATACATTATTAACTCCTCCTAGATTGTATGGTGTATCGAATTATAAGTCAAGTTATTGCAATTTTACAACATTGAAATCACATAGTCAAGTTGTTTATACTAATACTGCAGAAATAATGACATCATATAAGAAACAATTAAAGGAGGAAGAAAATTATGAAAAAAAGCATGAAAAGATTGTTACCATTGATGCTAGTTTTAGTACTAAGTATTGCAATGTTGACAGCATGCGGGGGTAAAACTGAAGATGAAGATACTGATGCAACTCCAACACCAGTTGATGAAGTTGCTGATGATTCAAATGAAGACCCTGAAGATGAAGAAGAAGTAGTTGATCTTGGAGGTATGGATATTGTTATTGGTGACTGGTGGTCTGCACAAGAGCCTGAGGCACCAAAAACAGCGTTAGAGGAAGATACCTTGGCTTACCGTGAATCCATACAAGAAAAATATAATTTTACTATGAAACAAGTAGCTGTTACTGACTGGGGTGGCATGCAAGAGTTATTCACAACTTCTGTAATGGCAGATGATCCAGCAGCTGATCTATTTCTTTTAGGACCAGACTGGACAGCACAACCACTTGCAAATGGTTTGTTATACGATATAGCAACCCTAGATAGTTTTGATTTTACAGAAAGTAAATGGAATCAAAGTACTTTAAACCTAATGACATACGGAGATTCAACATATGGTATGGCAACAGGTACACCAGAGCCAAAGCTAGGTTTGTATTGGAATAAAAGATTATTTGAAGAAGCTGGTTTAGATCCAGACCTTCCATATGATCTTCAAGCAAGCGGAGAGT
>CAYOAJ010000151.1:0-5163 GCA_964401895.1 uncultured Herbinix sp. | reverse complement strand
GGCGAATACCTCTCCCTACACTCCTCAAACTCTTCCTTCCTAACCTCTTCTAGCCCATACAACCTCTCAATCCCTCTCCGAATCCCCAAGTCCTTATAACTCAGCACATCCGGCCTCTGGAAAGTATGTATCAGCATCATCTCTGCTGTCCACTCTCCTACACCCTTTAACTTAACCAATTCCTTAACTATCTCTTCATCACTTAACCTATGTAGGCCATCAAAGTCCACCTTGTCATCAATTGCCGCCTCAGCAATCCCCTTTATATATCCAGCCTTCCTCATTGTCATACCACACTCTTGTATATCCTCCACCCTAGTATTATATAAAGTCTCAGCAGAGATCTCCCCAACCATTTCTTTCAGCCTATTTGTTACTGTAACCGCCGCCTTTGTTGATATCTGCTGCCCTATAATACTAGTAACAAGAGAATCAAATACATCTGGATTAACCTCTCTTTTAATAAAGCCAAGTTCATCAATCACTTGGCCAAGCTTCCTATCCCTACTTTTCAGATAATCTATTTCCTTTTGTCCATATTTATAATAATGCATCTTAATCCCTCATCAATTAGCCTTAAAGTTATAAACCGGCTTTATTATCTTCAAGACCTCTACAGTATCCCCAATCTCATCTAAGATAGCCTCCATAGGCTTATAAGCACTTGGGGCTTCATCTAAGGTAGATTTGCCTACACTTGTTGTATATATTCCATCCATATCTCTTATGAACTCATCAAGGTCTAGAACCTTCCTAGCCTCTGTCCTACTCATTAACCTTCCTGCCCCATGGGGTGCCGATTGGTTCCAGTCATCATTGCCCAGGCCTCTTCCGATAATACATCCATCTCTCATATTAATAGGAATTAAAAGAATCTCATCCTTCTTTGCAGAGATGGCACCCTTTCTAACTATATTAGTCTCATGATCGATATAATTATGAATAGTAGAAAAATCCCCTTGACTTTCTAAACCGTACTCATCCCTAATTATTTCCCAGATGGTCTTCCTATTAAGCTCAGCATACTTTTGACATATCTTCATATCATGGAGGTATTCATCCCTATACTGGCCTGTTAGATAGCATAAGTCCCTAGGAATATCTAAGGAGTTTTGCTTAAGCTTTATAGCTAGCTTCTGATAGTAATTAGCAACCTGGGTACCTAGGTTTCTACTACCAGTATGGATAACCAGGTACTTATTATCATCATCGTCCCTGCCAACTTCTATAAAATGATTACCGCCCCCAAGTGTCCCTATACTTCTTTCAAGTCTTTTCGTATCCTTAAGTTCCCTGTAAATATATAAATCTTGAAGCCTTTTATATCTTACCAGCCTTCCCTGGTGTACATGCCTTCCACTGGGAATATTCTTTCTAATAATATTGTCAAGCCTTTCATAGTCAAGATCAACTTTCCCCAGCTTAACAGTTAACATACCACAGCCAATATCCACTCCAACGATATTTGGAATAACCTTGTCTCCTAGGTCAGCTGTAAAGCCTATTACGCAGCCCTTTCCTGCATGAACATCTGGCATAATTCTAATCTTACAGTCTTTAAATGCTGGTTGGCTAGCTAATACTTCTACTTGACTTAAAGCCTCGCTTTCAATATTTTCAGTAAATATTTTAACATTGCTCATGGTATCACTCTCCTGTCATCTTACCGATTAGTAACTACTTCCCTATTAGACTCCAGAAACTCCTTTATAACCTCAAGATTATCATTTGCATCCTTTATCCCAATATCATAAACCCTCTGTAACTCTGCTGGATCTGTCTCAGCCCTTTTTATCCCCAGATCTACGCTAGGAGCAAGTACAAATGTATCTCCCTCTTTTTCTAACCTATGAAGTTCATCAATAGTTTTATTATACATATCAGGTCTTTCCTCTATTGCCTGTCCAAGCTTAGGATACTTTCTCATAAGAAACTTATTTACTGGAAGTAGACGGCTTTTTGTCTTCCTATATCCTTCCGGCCTGGTGAGGATAACAATGTTTCGCTTATAGCCTATACTTCTAAACCATGTAATTGGTATAGAGTCTGTTATTCCACCATCAAGAAGATCATATCCACCAACAGATACTATTCTAGAAACTACAGGCATTGATGCCGAAGCACGTATCCACTGGGTGTCTTCTTCATCTCCACTCTCACAAAGATGGTATACAGGTTTGCCTGTATGAACATCTGTAGCTACAACGTAGAACTCCATCGGATTTTCTTGAAATGCTTTCTGATCAAATGGGTCTAAATTAGTAGGCAATTCATTATAACAAAAGTCAGCCCCATATAAATCTCCTGTAGTAATAAGAGATTTTAGACCTACATATCTAGGGTCTTTACTGTATTTCAGATTATACCTAAGGGCTCTTCCTATCTGCCTTGACTTGTAATTGATGCCAAAGGTAGCTCCTGCTGAAACTCCCACTACACCATCCACCTTGATGTCATGTTCCATCATAACGTCTAATACGGCTGATGTATACATTCCCCGCATTGCTCCGCCTTCTAATACCATTCCTGTTTTCATTTATCTATGCTCCCATCTATTCAAAGTTGTTACTTTCTCTATCTTAGACATACTAATTAATCTAATACAATATTAGCACTTTATTTACCAGTATTCAATGTGATACTTTCTATAGAAGTCTTACATATGTAAGGTTAAACTTACATTTTTGTGAATTATATACTGTTTTTATGTTTATTTTTAGCAATTCTTATATATGTTTACTATATAATTATGAAATTTTCTGTGGTATAATGGTGATAAATGTTTAACACTGAAGTTAAAGGTGTCTGAGATAATTTTCCACCTAGATAAACATATATAACATCTGACACCTTTTTCTTATATAATTTATTCCCCAATTGATATACTTAGTTAAAAACCGGTCCCTCCTGGTTAGAATAAAACTATCCAAGAGGGACCAGCTATATTATTTTTCTAATTACTAGTAGGGATGAATCGACCAATAGCCGAGGCTACATTACTAAGTGGCATTGTCTGGAGTAATACCTTGCCTGGACCAGTAATCACGGTATTGAATAAACCTTCTCCACCAAAGAATACATTCTTAGCCCCTGGGACCTTCTTAATATCCATCTGGCAAGTATCTGTCATAGCAGCTAGATACCCTGTATCAACTATTATCTTCTCTCCTGCTTTAAGCTCATATTCAACAGTGCTACCATCAATCTCTACAAAAGCAGTGCCATGGCCTGATAGTTTCTGCATTATAAAGCCTTCTCCTCCAAAGAACCCTGCACCAAACTTCTTTTTAAAATGAACTGAGAGTTCCACTGTTTTCTCGGAAGCTAGAAATGCCGACTTCTGAACTATCATTCCATTATTGCTAGAAATATCAAAGGCACGAATAGAGCCAGGAAAGCTAGATGCGAAGGCTATCATTCCCTTATCTTCAACTGCAGTGTATCGATTCTGAAAGAAGGCTTCTCCTGAAAACATTCTTCCAAATGCTTTTCCAACACCCCCATTAGTTGTGGTCTCCATCTTCACGTTAGGACTCATCCAACACATAGAGCCTTTCTCTGTTATCATAGTTTCTCCTGGATCAAGATTGCAGATTACAACTGGTAGGGTATCACCCTTTATCTCATAATCCATATTTTATACCTCCCTTTCTTAATTATAATTATACATATATATGTATAATTGTCTACTTTTATTATTTAACTACATATATTTGTATTTAACAACAGGTTTCTCACAAATAACCCTTGACTTTTTTACATTTATAAGTTAAAATGTCTTTGACAGAGTTAATTACTGCTTATTTTTTACTTTGCGTGCTTCATTTTTATTCCCCAATATGTATACTTTTTAAAAAAGCAGACCCCTATTGATAGATTGAAATCTACCGATAGGGGTTTTGCTTTTTTTCTTAGAGTAATCCTTAATGAATTTGATTGACATATTTTGAATTCTAAGTTATGATATTAATATCAGTATTGATTACTATTTTCACTAATCAAGAAACTAAAAAACTATAAATTTAATAAGGAGGTTTTATTATGGACAATAAGAATGTAAATGAAGGTAACCCTATGGACAAGAACAAGTTAAATGAATATTTGCCAAGTAAGAATGATACAAAAGGCGATGTGGATGTTCTTAAGACAGCTGCTGGTGCTCCTGTTGCCAGTAACCAAGACACAATGACTGCTGGTCAGCGAGGTCCTGTGGTAATGCAAGACGTCTGGTTTGTAGAGAAGATGGCTCATTTTGATAGAGAGGTTATACCTGAAAGAAGAATGCATGCTAAGGGGTCAGGTGCTTTTGGTACATTTAAGGTTACCCATGATATTACAAAGTATACTAAGGCTAAAATCTTCTCAGAAGTAGGTAAAGAAACAGAGATGTTTGCTCGTTTTTCAACTGTTGCAGGTGAAAGAGGAGCAGCAGATGCAGAAAGAGATATTAGAGGTTTTGCTTTAAAGTTCTATACTGAAGAAGGTAACTGGGATCTGGTTGGCAATAACACTCCTGTCTTCTTCTTCCGTGATCCTCTTAAGTTTATTGATTTAAACCATGCAATTAAAAGGGATCCTAGAACTAACCTGAGAAGCCCTAATACTAACTGGGATTTTTGGACCTCCTTACCAGAGGCACTTCATCAAGTAACAATTACAATGAGTGATAGGGGAATTCCTTCCTCATATAGATACATGCACGGATTTTCAAGCCATGCTTATTCAATGATTAATGCAGATAATGAAAGAGTTTGGGTTAAGTTCCACTTTAGGTCTCAGCAGGGAATTCAAAACTTAACTGACCAAGAGGCTGCAAAAGTTGTGGCAGATGACAGGGAAAGTCATCAAAGAGATTTAAATAATGCAATTGAACAAGGCCAATACCCTAAATGGAAGATGTACATTCAAGTGATGACCGAAGAAGAGGCAAAAAATATGCCTTATAATCCTTTCGACCTAACTAAGGTATGGTATAAGAAAGACTTCCCATTAATACCAGTAGGTATTTTTGAGTTAAATAGAAATCCAGAGAATTATTTCTCAGATGTTGAGCAGGCGGCCTTTAATCCTTCCAATGTTGTACCTGGAATTGGTCATTCTCCAGATAGAATGTTACAAGGAAGACTTTTCTCATATGGTGATGCTCAGCGTTATCGCTTAGGA
>CAYOAJ010000150.1:0-5310 GCA_964401895.1 uncultured Herbinix sp. | reverse complement strand
AATTAAAAGATCATATCGATAAAAAATATTATTTTATTGAATGATCTTTTTTTTGTCTTATTTACATTTGGTTCGCTTGATAATAGTTATACTGTAGTAAATATTTCTTTTAAATAGTTAGATTACGAATTTTTTGAAATAATTAAAAAATATTTTTATGAAAATTATATACATAATTTTTTAAGTTTTAGATTCATATAGAGTAAATGGTTACTGTTTATCTGCTTATTTATAATGAATCAGTGATAGCGCTTTTAAGTGTTATTTGTAACATTTTATGAAAACTCTTACAAAGGCATATGTCCTTGTTTATTTGTCAAGTGATATGCTGTACTTTTTTCGAGGTGAAATCATGCACAAACTAATCACAACATTAATTAACGATTATAAAATAGATTTTAGTGATTTTGAAGAGTTTAAGTCAGATAATTTTTATGATGCTTTAAACAATGCGGAAATTGCGATATTAGATAAAGATACACAGTTTATAACGCGTGATGAGCCTGTAAATAAGGTTTGGATTCTACTTGATGGAGAAGTAAGGGCAGTTCAAGAGTATGCTTCAGGAGATATTTTATCATTTAGAACATTTAAAGCTAAAGAAGTATTTGGGAAATGGAAGTTATTGGTAACATTGAAAAGTATCGAGCCTCGCTTGTAACTTATAGTAAATGTGTACTAATTGTTATGCGGACATATCACTATTTACAGTTTCTTCAGACTAGTACCGACTACTTATTTAAACGCACACGTTTAATTATAAATCGGGAGTTAGATGAACATTTAAACCTTAGAACATTCTTAATGATCAAATCAGTTGATCGTTTAAAATTATTTTTTATAGATTATATTAATCATAATGGCTTCATTAGTGATGTCTGTGAGATTAAGATTACGCGTAAGCAAATAATGGAGGATATCGGTTACTCAGTTAAAACTGTTAATCGTTCGATGAAGAAACTTCAAAGTGAAGGATATCTAAAGACTGTCGGCCAAAAAATATTAATAAGTCGCAGTCAGTATGAAATGATGAAAGATAGTATCGACAGTTTATAAAATATAAATTTTAAAGGAGGAAGATTATGTCACAAGTACTAGAGACAATTAAGTCTAAAAAATTAACGTATGAGCAAAAAGTAAAAACGCTCTCACATATGGCAGAAAATACAGTAGAGGTTTTAGACGTACCTGAGTTATTACAATATTATTTCGATAATATGGCAATAGATGATCTGTTTGAAGGTAATGCACCGTATCGACCAAGATATATTATGCCAGATTATAAAGTTTTTGTAGAAAATGGAAGTGAGTTCTTAAACATTGATAAACCAGAAGATTTAGATGAATTATTAAATGGTTTAATGATCTTATATCGTCATGTTCCATCAATTACCGGCTTTCCAGTTTACTTAGGTGACTTAGATGCTTTAATTGATTCATTTATTACCGACTTATCAGATGATGTCGTTAGAAAGAAATTAAAACTATTTCTTAATTACTTAGATCGTACGATTACTGATAGCTTCTGTCACGCTAACTTAGGTCCAAAAGGTTTAAGAGCGACACGATTAATTTTAGAAGTTGAAAAAGAGTTACAAAATGCGGTTCCAAACTTTACTTATAATTATGATAAAAATATTACTAGTGATGAGATTGCGGAGTTAGCTTTATATACGAGTTTATATTGTGCAAATCCAGCGATGGCAAATCATGACTTAATAAAAGATACTTACTCAGTTGATTATGGTATTAGTAGTTGTTATAACATTCTTCCAACTAATGGTGGAGCATATACGCTATCAAGACTAGTCTTACCGAAAATGGCACTGCTGGCAAGTGATAGTGAAGATTTCTTTAATCGAGTTTTACCTGAGTGTTTACTATTAATGGGTAACTACATGAATGAGCGCGTTAAATTTTTAGTAGAAGAGTCTAATTTCTTTGAAACATCATTCTTAGTAAAAGAAGGATTAATTAGTAAAGATAACTTTGTTGGAATGTTTGGGCTAGTTGGACTTGCGGATTGTGCAAACACACTGATGAGTAAAGATAATAAAGAGGGAGTTTATGGATCAAGTAGTGAGGCAGATGATATTGCTGATCGTATTATGCATGAAATTTCTGAGTTTGCAAATATCTTTGAAGCTTTATACTCACCACTCACAAATGGAAGATTTTTACTCCATGCTCAATAGGTATGGATTATGATGTTGGAGTTACTGCCGGCGTTAGAATTCCAGTAGGAGATGAACCTGAAAATATGTCTAATCATTTAAGACATAGTGCACGTTTCCATAAGTTAATTCCGACAGGTTGTAGTGATATATTTGCAATGGAGAGTACGGCAAGAAAAAATCCAGCCGCAATGCTTGATTTAGTTAAAGGAGCATTTGACTCTGGTGTTAAATATATAAGTTTTTATGAAGAAGATGGAGACTTAGTAAGAATTACAGGTTATTTAGTAAAAAGAAGTGAAATGGAAAAATATAAAAATGATGAAGCTGTTCTACAAAATACAACTCATCTTGGAACTCCGAACTATGCAAATAACAATCTAAAAGATCGTAAAGTTCGTGGAGTATAGATTTACTGCAAAAAAGGTTTTAAAAGGGTTAAATATAAAGCATATTTAACCCTTATAAAATAAGTGTACTAAGCATTCTTATTATAGATTCCCCCCCAAGCAAAAATTAGAAGACTCATGTTTACTAATTTATCTATTTAAGAGTGCAATAGTACATATGATTTATGAATATAACTTATAAAGAGGAGAAAAATATAATGAAAAAAATTAAATTATTAATGATAGTAATGATTTCAGTTGCTTTAGTCGCATGTGGAGAGGCTAAAGAAAGTCCTAAAAAGAATGAGTCAGATTACTCAGTTACGATGGTAGCGGATGTCGGAGGAGTAAATGATCAAAGTTATAATCAAGGTGCTTGGGAAGGATTACAAAAATTAGCGGAAGATGAAGGAGTTAAAACTTCATTTATTGAGACAGTTCAAATGTCTGATTTAGATACTAACTTCGATAAAGCTGTAGATGGAAATCATAATTTAATTTGGGGAATTGGCTTTAATACTGCAAACCCGATCTTAAAAAGTTCGGGAATGAATCCGAACATTAAATACGCAATCGTAGATCATGACTTTGGAAGTGAAGCACCAGCAAACTTAACAAGTGCAATGTTCCAGGCTGAGCAAGCATCATTCATGGTTGGATATATCGCAGGATTAACTACAGAAACTAATAAAGTTGCATATATTGGTGGAGCAAAATCACCAACTATGGACTTATTTGAATACGGATTCTCATCAGGTGCAAAATATGCGGCTGCGGAATTAAATAAAGATATTGAAGTAACAGTTCAAATTATTGAAAGTTTCAACGATGCTGCAAAAGGAAAAGCAACTGCGGCAAGTTTATACAATGCTGGAAATGATGTTATTTTTGTAGCGGCAGGAGCAGCAGGTACTGGTGCAATTGAACAAGCAGTCGAAGAAAATAAATGGGTAATTGGAGTTGACCGTGATCAATCATACTTAGCATCAAAAAACGTATTAACATCGGCTTTAAAACACGTTGGAGTAGTAACTGATGACTTATCAAAACGAATTATTAATGGTGAAGATTTAGCAGGTAAGACAATTCAATACGGTATTGAAAACAATGGTGTTGGAATTCCTGAGGAAAATCCAAATATGAGCGAAGAAACTTATAATAAAGCAATTGAGATTCAAGAGTTAATTAAATCAAATGAAATCATTGTTCCAAGAACATTAGAACAATACGAGAGTTTTATTAAATTAAATCAGATATAAACAAGAGGAAGATAATAATGAGCAACAATACGGAATTTATTGTCGAAATGCGCAATATTACTAAAACATTTGGAACCTTTACTGCATTAGATAATGTAGACTTAAAAGTAAAAAAAGGAACTATCCATTCAATTTTAGGTGAAAATGGTGCGGGTAAGACGACTTTAATGAATATCTTATATGGATTATGCACTCCAACTAGTGGAGAAATACTTATCAATGGTAAAGTAATCGATATAAAAAACCCGACTGTAGCTATTGAGAACAATATTGGAATGGTCCATCAGCATTTTATGCTGGTGGATAATTTCTCTATTATTCAAAATATTCTACTGGGTGATGAAATAACTAACCGATTTGGGGTAATGAATTATAGTAAGGGTAAGAAAAAAGTACAAGAAATAATTGATAAGTATGGATTAGAAGTTGATCCTGATGAAATTATTGAAAATGTCTCACTTGGTACACAACAAAAAGTTGAAATAATCAAAGCATTGTATAGAGGTGCGGAAATTTTAATTTTAGATGAGCCAACTGCTGTACTTACACCACAAGAAATTGATGGGTTTTTAAAGATAATGCATAAATTACTTGATGATGGTAAAACGATAATAATTATTACTCATAAATTGGACGAAATTAAGAAAACAGCAAACTGTTGTTCTATTTATCGCCATGGAAAATTTATTGATACAGTTGACGTTTGTAATGTGAGTGAAGATGATTTAGCGACATTAATGGTTGGACGTGAAGTTTGCCTAAACCAAGATAAAGCTCCAGCTGTTTTTGGTGAAGAAATATTTAAGATTGAAGATATTACAGTCTTAAATGAAAAAGGATTAAAAGCAGTTAAAGATTTATCATTAACGATTAAAAAAGGTGAAATATTAGGTATTGCTGGCATTGATGGAAATGGTCAAAAAGAATTAGTTGAAGCAATAACTAATCTTAAAGTTGTAGAGTCTGGAAAAATCATTATGAACAATGTTGAAATTCAAAATACAACTCCATTAAATACGATTGAAATAAAATTTCGACAATTCATGCCGATCGTCAAAAAGTTGGATTAGTTTTAGACTTTAGTGTTGCTGAAAACTTAATCTTAGAAGATTTTAAATCACCAACTTATACAAAAAATGGACTACTACAATTTGATGTAATGGAAAAGAATGCCCTTAATCTAATCGAAAGATATGATATTCGACCGGAAAAATGTGCGAATCTTCCAGTTAAAGGATTATCTGGTGGAAATCAGCAAAAAGTCATTATTGCCCGAGAGGTTGAAGGTAATCCAGATCTATTGATTGCTGTTCAACCGACTCGTGGTTTAGATGTCGGTGCAATTGAGTACATTCATAAAACATTAATCGAAGAAAGAGATAAAGGTAAGGCAGTACTTTTAATCTCGTATGAGTTAGATGAAGTAATGAACTTATCAGACACATTAGCGATAATTTATGATGGAACGATTGTCGGTAGTTATGATCA
>CAYOAJ010000149.1:1806-5339 GCA_964401895.1 uncultured Herbinix sp. | reverse complement strand
GAATTTGCAGTGGCTCAATTTGAGTTTTCTTTGAACCTGCAGATATGGAGTAATTATTATGACAAATTTGATATAACCATAATAGCTCCTAATGGAGTGAGAGTGGGACCTATACCAGAGATTCTTGGCCTTCAGCAGTTTAATATTGGCCAGACACAAATCTTACTATATTATGGGGAGCCAACTCCATATAATAGGCAGCAGGAGATATATATTGAATTAGTACCTAGGATGAATTATATTAATTCAGGGATATGGAGGATTGAACTAACTCCAAGAAGAATTGTGGTAGGAGATTTTGATATGTGGCTACCAGCAGGAGGAATAACTAATCCAGGGACAGGATTTTTAATGCCCTCTGAATTCACCACATTAACTATCCCCTCAACAGCCTTTCGTGCTATATCTGTAGGGGCTTACAATGCATATACAGGAAGTCTTGCACCATTTTCAGGAAGGGGTTATACAAGAGATAATGAAGTTAAGCCTGACTTAGTAGCCCCAGGAGTAGATATAATGTCTGCTTCCCCAGGTGGGGGATATACCATGAGGTCAGGGACTTCCATGGCAACCCCATTTGTAACAGGAAGTGCAGCCCTGCTTATGGAATGGGGAATTGCACGGGGTAATGACCCTTACTTATATGGAGAGAAATTAAAGGCCTATCTAATTGATGGAGCAAGACAATTGCCTATTGAAAATGTATATCCAAATAGGACCCTAGGTTTCGGGGCCCTATGTTTAAACAATACATTTAATAATATAATTATATAATTGAATGCTTATTTATTGATTAAGTTTAAATGTTTTTGGTGCAAGGCGGTATGCCAGGATAAATGCTATAACAATATATACTAGGCAAAATACAGTGATTGCACTACCAAAGACTAGGGTTGGAATTCTTAAGTTAATGGCAAAATAGCATACAAGATACGTTATGGTGTTGGCAATATTATATGTCCAGCCCTTCGATTCCAGTTCAGCATTATAAGGTTGAAATAAATAATAAAGAACTATTGTGTGAACTGAAAAGAAGACTGACATAGATATAATTGATGTAAATGTCAGTAGGTAATTTAGGGGATTATCACTTCCACCTGATATAAACATTATACCTATGTATTCAAGGGCAATAGCGACAGCAGGTATAAGGTTTATAAGAATTATATACTTAAGCCTTTCAATAAAAAGTAATAAAATAGCCTTAGGCTGACGGTAGAAGCTATATGTCAACATACTATGATCGCAATTCATAAAGAAAGCCTGAGTAATAACATTTCCCCTATTAGTCATATACATAACAAATAAAAAGTAAGGTAGATATGAATGAAGCATTTTATTAAGCTCCCCTGATTCATTAGAAAATATAAAATTAAGCGTGGCTATAAAAGTAAATATTATTAATGAAACTAAGGTTATTCTTTTAGCAGACTTTGTTAGCAAAGAAGAATGACGTTTCATAAATATCTCATTAAAGTATTTGTAGCCAGATTTATCACTTGTCTGATTAGGATAAATAGAAATCTTTTTACTCATTGATTCTTGCTGTATCTTTGTTACTGCTTCTTTTCTTGCTATTACTACAGACTTATTAGGATCAAGGAGTTCTTTATATACCCGCCTATATTCATCAAAACTTAAAACGTATCTTAGGGCAAATATGCTAGGAATAACTAATAATAAAGTCAGTATTACAAGTTTATCATCACTGATTGCATAGCCTAGATAGGGTGGTAGGTATGCTACAAGTAATAATAGGGCTATTCCTATCCATTCCAAAGCTTTAGGCAAGCTATCATTCTTCAATTTGCTATCTTTCTTATAAGTCCTTAGAGAGTATGCGGAAAAACAAAGCTTGGTGGAAACTACAAATACTGGCACGCAGATACAAGCTAACACACTCATGCCACTTAACAAACCAAATATTATGGAAAATGTTAAAAATCCAATAAAAGTTTTTAATAAAAAGTAGATATAATCACTTATAGCATATTCTCTTGCATTCAATCCCATAATATTTATAGCATAAAACTTGTCTATGGTAGGAGTGAATAGATTGGTATTTAAAAATCCACCAATAATTGTTAGGAAAATTATAATGTGGGCAAAGGAGTCAGCTGGATTAGCCTTCAAAAGTGAAGTTGATAAAAATATAAGTAGAAGATACAGCCCTTTGTTAAAAAATATAGATAAAAACTCTTTAATAAGGGTTAGTATAATGGTAAAAGTCTTTAAAGAATCCCTGCCATAAAGTGTTGAGGGTATAATTTTTTTGATAAGGGGTAAGGACCTGAGATGATATATAAAAGAATTAGTCTTATAGCTACTCCTTATTCTAAATCCGATTTTGAAGGTATTAAGCATTCTCATCACCTCTTAAGAGATTAATAATTTTGTTTTTAAATGCTGAATTATCAAGATTTTCTTTCTCCACTTTCTCCAAAATTCCATTATGTATAATTACTATTACATCACAAAGCTCTAAAGCTAGTTCCATAATATGAGTCGAAAAAATAATAATATGGTCCTTCTTCATACTTCTTAGTAGTTGCTTCATCTCATCAGCAACTACTACATCAAAAGATGTCAAAGGTTCATCCAACATAAGAATATGCGGGTTAGAAATAATGCTTACTAGTATCTGCATCTTATTCTTCATACCGTGGGAATAGTCCTTTATAAGCCTGTCCCGGTCTTCTATATCAATTTTCACTAGGTCAAAATAAGTGTCTATATCTTTTTTATTATCAATTTTGTCCTCATTAATATCTAAAAGAAATTTAACAAATTCTCTACCAGTTAAAAATTCTGGAACCATTGGAGTAGAAAGAACATAGCCTAAGTCATCAGGAGTAACATCACGGATAAGACCGTCTTCCTCAATCTTATAGCTACCTCCATCAATTTTAACATCTTCATTAATACAGTTGAATAAGGTGGTTTTACCAGCTCCGTTACGGCCTAATAAGCCATATATTAAACCAGTTTCAAATGTAAAGGATGCACCTTTAAGTACTTCTTTTTCATCAAAGCTTTTTTCAATACTTTCTAAAATTAATTTCATAATAATAAATCCCCCGCCTATTAAAGTTTGTAAAAATACTATTAAAAGATATAACTAGACAAATGTACCATGAATATCCATTAAAATCAATAGTGTATCTTATGCTTTTAAATCATAAGTAGATGATTGTGGCTATCAATAAAAGAGCATAAAGAAGGTTAATTAAAAATGTTAATGACTTGATAAAACAAAAAAACATGGGATAATGTAAAAAATAAACTTGATGTTCTGCAAGTTTTTAAATATAAGCAAGAGAATTTTTAAGTAAAAATGTAAAATGATTTTTACGAAAGGGTGAAATAAAGTGAAAGATATAGTATGGAATAATGGGAAAAAAATAAGTAAAGATTTGATTTATGAGTTAGAGAAGTTGTGGGATATAAAGTTTCCTAAAGCTTATGTAGATATTATTCTTGAAAATGACGGAGGCTATCCAGACATGTACGATGAAGTAGGAAACTTGAAAGAG
>CAYOAJ010000149.1:0-1706 GCA_964401895.1 uncultured Herbinix sp. | reverse complement strand
TAGTTCCAATTGCAGATTCATTCGAAGAGTTATTGGGAAGGGCTTACCCTGGTAATTGGTAGGATAAATAAAAAAGAATCTACATACTAATTGCCCACATCCTACCATGTAAATTTAAAATAAATAGTGGCAATTCTCGGGATAATGTGTTAGAATTGTCAAAGATGGTTGTATATATATGCAACTAAATAATTAAAGAATGAAAGGAAAGGTTATATTTTATGAAAATGAAAAAGCGTTTTATGTCAATGTTACTAGTTTTATCTATGTGTATTACCCTAGCAGTGCCACTAACTGTTAGTGCTACAGAGTTTACTGTTATTGATGAGCCAATGATAAGCGAATGGGCATTTTCTGATCTGTTTCGCGGCGAGTATTATGGAATAATCCCACAGTATTGGGCTGAAGAAGATATTACTAACTCAATAAATCATCCAGAGTTTAGAATACTACTTGCGAAATTAAGACACAAAATTCTGGATACAGATTGTGCAGTTCAAGCCAGAAGTGAAAACCCAAGATTAGCTCATGATGTTACAGTAGAGGATGCTGTAAAAGCATTATATATAGAGTTATCAAATTACGATTTTACTGTAGAAGATAAACTTGTAGACTTAGGAATGGTTGGAGTAGACCCTGTTCAATATATGAAAGCTATAGGAGTATTTACAGGGAAAAACGGTGAACAGTCATTAGATGAGATGTGTAGTTATGAGCAAGCTCTTGTTATGACTACAAGACTTATTACATTCTTATATGATGAATTAGATGTTGATAGTAAAGGTTTTCTATGGGAAGTGAATAGTGGAGATAATAAGGCTTATCTTCTTGGTTCGATTCATATGGCATCTACAGATATATATCCTTTTAGTCAAACAATGTATAATGCATTTGAGGAATCTGATGCACTTGTATTAGAAGCAGATTTATTTAATTTATCTGGAATGTTTGAGGCAATGGAACTTCAATATTATGATGATGGAAGTACTTTGAAGGATCATATTTCTCCAGAACTTTATGAAACAGTAGTGGAGATTTATGCAGGTTTAGGTGCTCCTGAGGAAATTGTGTCACTTTTTAAGCCTTGGGCACTAGGATTTGAGCTCAGTAATCTAGCAACAACAAATACTGAAGGTGGAGAAGATATAAATGCTGCCTTAGGTATAGATTTGCATTTTACTACACTGGCTTATCTGATAGAAAAACCTATATATGAAATAGAGGGAATATATAAACAATATACTATAATGAATAGTTTCTCCCCAGATTTGCAAGAATTAATCCTGTATTCTGGTGTCTACTCATTATTAATGAAAGATGACATGGATAGTGAAGAGGAAACTATAAGTGCAAATGAAATGGTGTCTCAGTGGTTACAATGCTGGAGTGAAGGAGATATAGAAAGATTTAGAGAGTTATATATGCCTGAATCTGATAATGCAGTTATAGAGTTAGATGATGAAAGTTTGGAGCTTTTTGATGAAGAGGATCTTAAGGCGATAAACAACTTACAAGAAGAATTCAAAGATAAACTTCTGACTAAAAGAGATGTGGACATGGCAGATTATATAGACCAGCTTCTTCAAGCAGAGGGAAGTAATACTTACTTTATTATAGTTGGTTCTGGTCATTATATCAGTGATTACAGTGTGCTAGATATCTTAGAAGAAATGGGTTATGAATTAAAGCAGATTAAGTAATTAATA
>CAYOAJ010000148.1:0-5343 GCA_964401895.1 uncultured Herbinix sp. | reverse complement strand
TGTAATAGAGTTAGGGGGAGAAGATGCTAAGATTACTTATTTTACAGGGGGCTTAGAACAAAGGATGAACAGTAGCTGTGCTGGAGGGACTGGGGCATTTATTGACCAGATGGCAGTTCTTCTTAACACAGATGCTGCAGGTTTAAATGAATATGCTAAGGATTATAAGGTTATATATCCAATTGCCTCCCGTTGCGGGGTTTTTGCCAAGACTGATATACAACCCTTAATTAATGAGGGAGCTAGGAAGGAAGATTTAGCAGCATCCATTTTTCAGGCAGTTGTTAATCAAACTATAGGAGGTCTAGCTTGTGGAAAGCCAATAAGGGGCAAGGTGGCCTTTTTAGGAGGACCCTTATATTTTCTACCACAGCTAAAAGCAAGATTTATGGAACAGCTATCCTTGTCAGAAGATGAGGCCATCAGCCCAGAAAACTCTCAGCTTTTTGTTGCAATGGGAGCAGCCCTTTCCGCAGAAAAGAGCAAGATATGCAAACTTACCTTGAAAGACCTAAGTCAGGGTTTTTCTAATATATCATCCCATAGAGACGAGGCAATGGGAAGGTTAAGGCCTATATTTAAAAACAAAGTAGAATATAAAGAGTTTCAAGCAAGACATAATAAGGCAATAGCCATAAGGGAAAGCTTATCAGACTATAAAGGTGATACCTTTCTTGGAATTGATGCTGGTTCTACAACCACAAAGTTAGTACTTATAGGAGAAGAGGGTCAGATTCTATATTCCAAATACTCTGTTAACCAAGGAGCTCCTATTGAGAAAGTAAGCTTATATCTAAAAGAATTGTATAAGCTTATGCCAAAGGACGTGAAGATAGCTAGTAGCTGCGTTACAGGTTATGGAGAAGCCCTAATGAAAGCGGCATTTAAGATAGATATAGGAGAGATTGAAACCATTGCCCACTATAAAGCGGCCAAGCATTTTCTACCAGATGTTGACTTTATCTTAGATATTGGTGGACAGGATATGAAGTCTATGACTGTCAAGAATGGAGTAATTGATAACATCTTATTAAATGAAGCTTGTTCCTCTGGTTGTGGCTCGTTTATTGAGGGCTTTGCCTCCTCTTTAAATATGTCTGTTGAAGACTTTGCTAAAGAGGCCTTATACGCCAAATCCCCTGTTGATCTAGGAAGCAAGTGTACCGTTTTTATGAATTCAAAGGTTAAACAGGCCCAGAAAGAAGGGGCGGATATAGGAGACCTTTCTGCAGGCCTATCATATTCTGTAGTTAAAAACGCCCTATATAAAGTTATTAAGCTTAGGGATGAAAATGATCTTGGAGATAAGATTATTGTTCAAGGAGGAACCTTTAATAACGAGGCAATTTTAAGAACTTTTGAACTTGTGTCGGGTAGAGAGGTTGTAAGGCCAGATATAGCAGGCCTTATGGGGGCATATGGTGCCGCCTTAATTGCTAAGGAAGCCTGTGTACACCAAAACAAATCAACATTAGTTACGGCAGAGGAACTAGAAGGCTTCTCAATGAAAGTATCCAATGGCAGATGCAATAGATGTACCAACAACTGCCTTTTGACTATTAATAAATTTTCCAATAATGAAACTTATATAGCAGGTAACAGGTGTGAAAGGGGAGGAGGACTTGATGTTAAAAAGTCAGACAAAGTCCCTAATCTTTATCGCTACAAATATCAAAGAACATTTGCTTATAAGCCTTTAGAGAAGGAAGAGGCCTACCGGGGAGAGATTGGGATTCCAAGGGTTTTAAATATGTATGAAAATTATCCTTTCTGGTTCGCCTTTTTCACTAAACTAGGTTACAGGGTTGTATTATCTAGTCCATCATCAAAGAGTCTATATGAGAAAGGACTTGAGACCATACCATCAGAGGCAGCCTGCTATCCGGCTAAACTATGTCATGGACATATAATTGATTTAATTGAACGGGGGATTAAAACAATCTTTTATCCTTCTATAGTTTATGAGAAAAAAGAGTACAAAGAAGCAGCGAATCATTATAATTGTCCAATTGTTATCTCTTATCCAGAAGTTGTCAAGAATAATATAGATCAGATATCAGAAAATGAGATAAGATTTCTTGGTCCATTTCTTTCATTAGACAATAAAAAAGTTTTAATCGATAGGCTTACTGATGAACTAAATTTTCTAGGTGAAAAGCCTATTACAAGAAGAGAAGTGGCAGAAGCTGTGAATGAAGCGGCTAGAGAAAGGGAAAGATGTAAAAGAGATATTAGAAAAAAGGGAGAAAAGACTCTAGCCTATCTTAAGAAGAATAATAAAAAGGGAATTGTGCTTTGTGGAAAGCCTTATCATGTGGATCCGGAGATTAACCATGGCATAGGGGATTTAATTACTTCTTATGGGCTGGCAGTTCTAACAGAAGACAGCATATGTCATTTGTCCAAGTTGAAGAAGGAATTAAGGGTTGTAGACCAATGGGTATATAATTCAAGACTATATAGGGCGGCAAGTTTGGTGGCAGAAGAGCCCTGTCTTGAACTAGTACAACTTAATTCATTTGGCTGTGGTCTTGACGCTGTTACCACTGATCAGATGGAAGAACTTCTAGCAAGTGAAGGCAAGATGTATACAATGCTTAAAATTGACGAAGGGAACAACCTAGGAGCAGCCAAGATACGAATTCGATCCTTAAAGGCAGCCATGGAAGATAGACAAGGCAATAGGGATAAGCTGACCTATGAATATACTTCATATAAGAATCCTGTATTTACAAAAGAAATGAAGGAAAGACACACAATCTTAGCTCCCCAGATGGCCCCAATACATTTTGAATTACTAGAAGAAGCGGCAAGAAATTCTGGATATAAACTAGAGGTTTTACCTGCTATTGACCAGGGGGCTGTAAATGAAGGCTTAAAATACGTTAATAATGATTCTTGCTACCCGGCCATTGTAATGATAGGGCAGATAGTTAAAGCCTTGAAATTAGGCAAATACGACGTTAATAACAGCTCTGTTATCATAACTCAAAGTGGGGGAGGTTGTAGGGCAACCAATTATGTAGCCTTCTTAAAACTAGCCTTAAAACAAGCAGGCTTTCCTCAGGTTCCTATCATATCAATAAATGCTGTAGGACTTGAGAAGCAACCTGGCTTTAAATACACCTTAGGCCTTATAAACCGTTGCATCATGGCCCTGGTTTATGGAGATTTATTTATGAGGGTCTTAAATAGGACAAGGCCTTATGAGCGTTTTCCAGGTTCAACCGACTTACTTTATAAGAAATGGAATGAGAGAGCCAAATCTACTATAAGAAGTGGCAACAAAAATATCTTTGAAAATGATATAAAAAATATAGTTTATGACTTTGACAATATTGAGCTGATCGATATAGAAAAACCCCGTGTTGCTGTTGTAGGAGAGATTCTCTTAAAATACCATCCAACAGCCAACAATGACCTAGTAAATATTCTAGAAGAAGGAGGTGTGGAAGCGGTTGTACCAGATCTTATGGATTATATTTTATATACTACTTTTAATGTACGATTCAGATATAAGTATCTGGCCGGGTCGAAATTAAATAAAGACCTGGGCAATTTATCAGCAGCTTACCTAGAAAGCTACCGGAAGGCCATGAGGAAGGCCTTGCAGAAAAGTAATCGCTTTCATCCTCCCTTAAGAATTGAAGAGCTAGGGCAAATGGCTTCCAGGGTATTGTCATTAGGCAACCATACAGGAGAAGGATGGCTAATACCAGGGGAGATGATTGAATTTATAGAACAGGGAACTAATAATATTCTATGTATCCAGCCTCTAGCATGCCTCCCAAACCATGTTACAGGGAAGGGGATGATAAAGCCTATAAAGAAACTTTATCCCCAGGCAAATATAATGGCTATAGATTATGACCCAGGTTTATCTAGCGTCAATCAATTAAACCGAATCAAGCTGATGATTTCAGTAGCAAAGAAAGAGGCAAGGAAACAAAGGAAAATCCTATCAAGGAAAGCTATAAAAGAAAAGCCTGTCACTTAATGAGACAGGCTTTCATGTATATTATTAATATTCTTCTCTTAAACCGAATTCCGCGTCCTCAACCCATTCCTCAGGTCTTTTAACTAAGGTGATTAAGTCTTCTAACAGATTACGATGTTTTTTCTCTTGTTCTAATAAAAATTTAATTACAGTCTTAGAGTGGTCGCTTTTAGCTTCATTATATAGCTTTCCATAGTAGTCAATGCTTTCTTCTTCCTTTTCTAAAGCTAGATAATATGCATCAAGCTGGCTAGGTAGATCCTTGATATCAGAAGAAAGGTCTGCAATGTTTTTAAAAATAGGCTTTACCTCAGATGTTATGTTAGAATCTTCTAAGTCTAGTACAACTTTCTCAATATTCTTTTTTAAAATTTCAGCGTGTTTTTCTTCTTCATCTGCAAGTAAAGTAAAAACAGTGTGTAATTCATTATCCTTGTTTTTTTCTGCTTGCTCTCTATAAAATCTCTCCAGATCATTCTCCATATCAATTGCTACTTGAAAAATACTCATAATAATCCTCCTTGTAGTAAATGTGAAAAAAGTTACATAGTAATATTAATTATTAATATCAATTATAACTAATATGAAGAAAAATTCAAGACATATGAGGGATAAATTTTACTTCTTGCTTATTGGAATGTAACAAGTCTTGTGGTAACATAAATATAATAAAGGTTCTAAATTGGAGGATAAACTATGAGAAAAAACATACTTTTTGTATTACTAATAATAATTAGTCTTAGTATAACGGCCTGTGCTAATAAGCATGAGGATACTATTAATGAACCTAAAGAAGAAAATGATATAGAAGAAAAGGATATACAAGAACTGATGGATCTTAGTGAAAAATTCGCTTTACAGATGGAAGAAGGGGACTTTTCAGAAACCCACGATATTATGTCACCTGTTATGAAGTTGCAGATGAGTGAGGCAGCTCTTAAACAAGCATGGGATACAACAAGAGCAAGTATAGGGGCTTTTGTAGGCTTGTATGATACAACAAATGAAGAGGTCCAAGAGTATAAAGTGATACATGTAGTTTTACAATATGAAAATAATGGCATGAAAGTATCATTTACATATAATAAGTCAAGGGAACTAGACGGTTTATGGTTAAGTTATCAACCTATTGAAGTTGAAGCAGTATCTAATGAAGAATTTCAAGAATTTAAGATTCAAATAGATGGGGATGATTATGAAATATCAGGAATGTTAACACTTCCAAATAATGTCGATAATCCACCCGTAGCGATTCTAGTTCATGGGTCAGGAACGAACGACATGGACGAAACAATAGGAGGAAATAAGCCTTTTAGGGACATTGCCCATGGATTAGCAAGGCAGGG
>CAYOAJ010000147.1:0-5368 GCA_964401895.1 uncultured Herbinix sp. | reverse complement strand
TGAGCCTCCTGGAGTTAGAATGAGAGTTGGACTTACAGGTCTAACAATGGCAGAATATTTTCGAGATAAAAAAAGACAGGATGTACTACTTTTTATTGATAACATATTCCGTTTTGTTCAAGCAGGATCAGAAGTGTCAGCCTTATTAGGTCGTACACCAAGTGCTGTAGGATACCAGCCTACATTGGCAACGGAAATAGGTACTTTACAGGAACGTATCACCTCAACTAAGTCTGGTTCTATTACTTCAGTTCAGGCAGTTTATGTTCCAGCGGATGACTTTACGGATCCAGCAACAGCAACGACATTTGCCCACTTAGATGCGGTTATAGTTTTGTCTAGGTCAATTGTTGAGCAGGGAATATATCCAGCTATTGATCCATTGAACTCTTCATCCCGTATCTTAGATCCAGAAACAGTGGGAGCGGATCATTATAGGATTTCTCGTGCTGTACAAAGTATATTACAGAGATACAATGATCTTCAAGATATTGTTGCCATTCTAGGTATAGATGAGTTGTCAGAGCAAGATAAGCAAGTTGTTAATAGAGCTAGGAAGGTACAGCGATTTTTATCACAACCTTTCTATGTAGCTGAAAAGTTTACATCTATTTCTGGCCGTTATGTTCCTGTTGATGAAACAGTTAGAGGTTTCAGGGAAATTATTGAGGGTAAACATGATGATATACCAGAGAGTTATTTCCTTAATGTTGGAACTATAGATGAAGTTGTAGAAAAATATAAGAGGGAACAAGGTGGTTGATTTTTATGGATAATAAAAAAATAAATCTTAATATAACCACTCCTCGAGGGCTAAAATTTGTCGAAAAGGCTGATATGATTATTATGCGATGCATTGATGGAGACCTTGGAGTGCTTAACGGCCATGAACCGGTTTCCACTGTCCTAGGAGATGGAATTCTTCGTATAGTTAATGATGGTATAGAAAAGAAACTTGCTGTCTTTGGTGGTATAGCTGAGATAGCTGCCAATACAGTAAACATTTTCAGCACCATAGCCCAGCGTCCAGAAGAGATTGACCATGAACTTGCGGAAAGGCAGCGTGAGGAAGCGGAATCTATTCTTCAAGAAGAAACAGAAGAAGTTCAAATCCGAAGCACTCATGTATTATTACGTCGTTCCTTGGTTCGTCTTGAAGTTAGTTTACATCTAAGAGATGCAGAAGATTATAGCTATGATGAAGAAAATGACAATAATAAAAAGTAATATTCAAATAAATGACATAAGGGGATAGGTTAGAGGTTTCGAGATTTACGAAAAAATCTAGGAACCTTGACCCGTCCCCTTGTCTTATTTTATAATAAACTTATCATATAAGAATATACAAGATGGAGGGACTAATATGCAAAAAGACAAGTTGGGTATTCCGTTAAAGGGGTTTGCTGAATTTTCTAGAAAGGTAGCAGCTGAAGGAGCTGTTTTGTTAAAAAATGAAGGGCAAATACTTCCCGTTCTAAAAGGGGAAAGTGTTTCAGTTTTTGGTAGATGTCAATTAGATTATTACAGATCCGGAACAGGGTCTGGTGGAAGTGTAACTGTTGAATATACAAGGTCATTAATAGACGGACTTAGTGAGAAGGATATTGTTCTTAATGAAGATTTGCTAGCTGTTTATCAAGAATGGATTAAAGAAAATCCATTTGACAATGGAGGAGGGGGCTGGGCGGCAGAGCCTTGGCATCAAAAGGAGATGGTCCTAAGTGATGACTTAGTATCAGAGGCTAGGAAAAAATCTGATAAGGCTATTGTAGTAATTGGCCGTACTGCAGGTGAAGACAAGGATAACTCAAATGAGCCTGGTAGTTACCTCCTAACTGAAGAAGAAAAGACAATGCTGAGCCTGGTAAGCAAACATTTTGAAAAGCTTGCCGTAGTATTAAATGTCTCTAATATTATTGATATGAGTTGGATGGATGGGATTCCCTGTGTTATCTACGCATGGCAAGGGGGAATTGAAGGAGGCAATGGAATTGCTGACGTATTAGTAGGAGATGTTACTCCTTCTGGTAAATTAACTGATACTATTGCATATTCTATTGATGATTATCCATCATCTAAAAACTATGGTGATGCCCATAAAAACTTTTATCAAGAAGATATCTATGTTGGATATCGATATTTTGAGACATTTAATCCAGAAAAGGTTCAATTTGAATTTGGTTATGGAATGTCTTATACAGACTTTGATATATCTACTTCTAGCTTTAGACTGGACAATGATTATATACAGATTGATTGTAATGTGAAAAATGTTGGTGAATCTTATTCAGGTAAAGAAGTTGTCCAAGTCTATTATGAGGCCCCACAAGGAAAGCTTGGAAAGCCAGCTAGACAACTTGTAGCCTTTAGAAAGACTGAAAATCTAAAGCCTGGAGAAGCCCAATCATTTACCATAAGTTTTCCTGTAGAAAAGATGGCATCTTTTGATGACGGAGGAATAACAGGATATCCATCTGCTTTTGTATTAGAAAGTGGAGAGTATAAGATTTACATAGGAAATAGTGTGAGAAATCTTAATAAAGTTACCCTGGAAGGACAAGGTGGAGGTTATGTACTTGATGAAACTACTGTAGTAGAACAACTAGAAGAAGCCTTAGCACCAAGGGAAAGCTTTACAAGAATAAAGCCTGGCCAAAGAAAAGAAGATGGTACTTATGAAATGGTATATGAAGATGTACCACAGGCAAGAATTTCTTTGGAAAAGCGTATTACAGAAAACTTACCCAAAGATATAAAACAAACCGGTGATAAAGGATATAAATTGCGGGATGTTTATGACGGTAAAGTTTCCATGGAGACCTTTATTGCTCAATTAAATGATAATGAGCTTGCAACTATTGTAAGGGGAGAAGGAATGAGTAGTCCTTACGTTACCCCTGGTACAGCTTCAGCTTTTGGTGGAGTAAGTGAAAGTCTATTCAATTATGGAATTCCAATTGGATGTTGCGCAGATGGACCTTCTGGTATTCGAATGGAAAGTGGCTTAAAAGCAACTCAGATTCCAATAGGTACATTACTAGCAGCAACATGGAACATAGAAATGATTGAAGAACTATATGTATTGCAAGGTAAGGAAATGTTAAATAACAATATAGATTTCTTACTAGGGCCTGGAATGAATATTAGGAGAAGCCCTTTAAATGGCCGAAACTTCGAGTATTTTTCAGAAGACCCTCTGATAACAGGAAATTTTGCTGCGGCTGTAATGAAAGGTCTTAGAAAAGGCGGTGCCAACGGCACATTAAAACATTTTGCAGGTAATAATCAGGAATACTCAAGACATAATGTAGATGCAGTTGTATCTGAAAGAGCACTAAGGGAGATTTACCTAAAGGCTTTTGAAATTCCCGTAAAAGATGGTAATACCAATGCAATTATGACTGCCTACAATCCTGTTAATGGCTATTGGACAGCCTCTGGATATGACCTAAATACAACAATCCTACGTGAACAATGGGGCTTTGATGGTATGGTTATGACTGACTGGTGGGCGAAAATGAATGATGTTATAAAAGGTGGACAAGGCAGCACCAAACTTACAGGCTCCATGGTTCGAGCTCAAAATGACGTCTACATGGTTGTTAATAACTACGGGGCTGAAGGCAACGCCAACGGGGACAATACAATAGAATCCCTGGAAAATGGTTCCCTTACCCGAGGAGAATTACAAAGATCAGCCATGAATATATGTAAAGTGCTAATGGAAAGTCCAGTATTCTTTAAGGAACAGAACTTAAATGATATGTTGACCTTATTTAAAGCTAACAATACTATAAATCCAGAACTAGCACAGGATATATCCGAAAACCCAACTATTAAGATAACAAAAGGTCAAGTAAACCACATAAAGGTTAAAGAAACAGGGATATACTCCATATATGTTAAATACAGATCCAATGCCACCAACCTATCACAAACAACATGCAATGTTATGATAAATGGTCAGCTAATGATGACAATACAAGTAACCAGCACCCAAGGTAAATGGGAAACAAGGCAAGTAAGCAAGATCAACATAGAGGAAGGACTCCACGAAATAGAACTAGACTTCGTCAAATCAGGAATCGAAATAGACCATATAGAATTCAGAAAGTAATGGGACAGGGGGACAGGTCCCTCGTCCCAATATGTAAAAAACAGGGTGTAAAGTGCTTGTTTTATTATGAAAAGATATATATTTTTAAAGAGGATGATTTCAATTGAGAAGTCATCCTTTTTTATGTGCCAGCAGCTGCTAGAATAAAGGAAATAGTGTAAGTCAAGAGCCTGTGCTCCTATATACAAAATGAAGTATATAAAAGATTAAAATTGACAATACAGAAATGTTTATCTAAAATGTTAGCTAAGCTATATATAAAACTGTAAGTTCAGTAACAAGAATGCAATAAAAGCCAAGGAGCAAACAAATGAAAAAAAGACTAATATCAATACTTATATTTATCAGTGGAGTGATTTTACTTTTTGTCTTTTCCTATAGAGACATTATCTTTAACATCCCAGAAATTAAAAGCTTAAAAAACAATGAGAAACTCTATACCACATATAGTGATCACAATTTGTCAGTAGATAATATAAGTGATACCCCTCTAACTTCAATAGAGTTAAATGATATAAAATTCCAACATGCTTTTAAAAACATGGATAATGAAGTTGTATCAAGTGACAGACACTTATCCATAAATAATAATAAAGTATATTTAAATGTTCTAAGAGGTGAAATAGATGGGGTTTTTTATTTAACTGATGATGTTATATTAAAACGCATAAAATCTTATATAACAGATGTATATGGTAATGATATCTTAGATAATAACTTTGATTTTTATGAAAAGGTTCTTTCTATAACTCCAGACGATTTGTCTTTATTAAAAGTGTCAAGGAAAGAGTTGGTGGCCAACTTCTACTTATTAAGATATAAATCTGCTATTCCTCCTAATCCAATTGTGAAATTTCAGACGGGAAAAATTCAAGGATTTCAAAATGGAATAGCAAATAAAGATAGTCGTCTGACAATTGATATATTTAACAGAAATAATAAATCAACGGGCTATTGTCAATTGTCGATAAATGGCCCAACTACTCAAGAAGAGGTAGATGTGATTCTAAAAACTTTTGAGTTTATTAATTAAAAAACTAAAATTATATTAACAAAACAAGAGGACCTTTAATTGTCTTAATTAACATTCTTAAAGACACTTATAGGTCCTCTTGTCCCTTATAAAAAAGTATAGTAAAATAAACTTGTAAGAAGAAGTAGATTATGAAGGGAGAGATAGCTTGAACACATTAAGAAAAGTAAAGAAAGTTGTAAGAGGTGTACCAGCAGTTGATGGTGCAGGTGTACAGT
>CAYOAJ010000146.1:0-5401 GCA_964401895.1 uncultured Herbinix sp. | reverse complement strand
CCAATAATTTTGGCAGCTTTGGTATGAAGGATAAGCATAGGTCTCTTATAGATAATATAAAAATCCTCCAAGGGGAGGACCTTACCCAATATAGTTTCGATAAGTATGAAGCTAATTATTATGAAAGAGTTACAGGGCTGGAGTCTTATGTGTTAGATGAAGATGTCTGCTGGAAGAATATATATATGGATGACCCTGATAATGGCATATCCATAGAAGGTAGGGCTATTGGGGGTTGCCTTGATGTACTTCTTAATCTTGTAGGTACAAAATATGATAAGACTAGAGAATTTGTAAGTCGTTACAAAGAAGATGGCATCTTGTGGTATCTAGAAAGTTATGATTTGTCTAGTGAAGATTTATCAGTTGGTTTGTGGCAGCTGAAGGAAGCTGGATGGTTTGATAATGCTAGTGGATTTATATTCGGAAGACCAGCTATGTATAGTAGTTTTTATGATATAGATTATGATGAAGCCATATTATCAGTTTTAGGAGACCTTAAGCTACCAATTATTATGGATGCTGATATAGGACATAGGAGTCCACAATTCACTATGATTAATGGTGCTTTAGCTAAGGTAGAAAGTAAAGACGGTAAAGGTAATATAAGCTTTGAAAGAAGGTAGCCACTTATGGAGAATAGTTATTTTCAGATAGAATTTTCAAAAAAGAGTTTTCTTAATCCACTGATCTTTTATACAGCTACTATTATCTATTTGGAGTTTGTTTTTCATGTAATTGTATATGGATCAATTGATTATAAGATTATATATCCCATCTTATTTGCCCTACCTCTTGCTCTTTTATTTACTATAATATCTAGCCTAGCAGAGGAGAAGGTAAATAAAATTATTATGTGGGTTTTGACGGGATTAGTTTCTTTTGTTTTTGCCTTTCAGTTACTCTATTTTGATTTTTTTAAGGTATTATTTTCATTTCAAACTATGGGTATGGTAGGGGATGCTATATCAGAATTTTACAAGAGTGGTCTTGGAGTAATTAAGAATAATATACTTACAATAATATTAGTAAGTATACCTATGATTGTACTTTATAATGTCCAGGATGATTTTTTTGATTTTAAGAAGCGGGAGATTAAAAGTCAAGGAATCTTATTAGGGGGCATAATCGTAAGCCATATATTTGCTGTTGTGACTTTACTTTTATTTGGTCAAGGTCATTATAGTCCTTATGATTTATATCATAATAATAGGGTGCCAGAATTAACTGGGATGCGGTTGGGATTAGTAACCCATACTCGTTTTGACATAGAAGGCCTATTAAAGATAGGGGATGAATTGGTTCTTGCTGATACATCTGAGGAAGTGTGGAATGTAACTCCCACTAAGCCACCTGAACCTACTATTGCTCCAAAACCAACTAAGACTCCAGAGGCAGAGGCAACTCCTGTGCCTACCGTAACACCTACACCGACGCCAATACCAATAGATACATCTCCCAATGTTATGGATATTGATTTTGCAAAACTGGCGGAAAATGAATCAAACAAAACTATAAAAACTTTGCATAATTACTTTGCATCTGCCAAAGCTACTAATAGAAATGAATTTACAGGGATGTTTGAAGGATATAATTTAATTCTAATTACCGCGGAAGGCTTTGCTCCTTACGCTGTTCATAAAGAGAAGACACCAACCCTATATAAACTTGTTAATAGTGGATTTGTCTTCAATAATTTCTATACACCCCTATGGCAAACCAGTACCAGTGATGGTGAGTTTGTAGTCCTAAATGGGCTTATTCCTCTTGGAACTAGGAGTATGTATTATTCAAGGAATAATTATTTTCCTTTTTCTTTGGGACATCAATTTAATAGTCTAGGAATTCAAAGTAAGGCCTACCACAACCATACCTATACATATTATGAAAGAGATCAGACCCACCCTAATCTAGGGTATGATTTTGTTGCTATAGGGAATGGATTAGTCTTAGAGACAGACTCATGGCCCAGGTCTGATTTGGAGATGATTAATAACACTGTAGATGATTATGTAGATGATGATAGTTTTCATGTATATTATCTGACAGTTAGTGGTCATGCTAATTACACCTTTGCAGGAAATAGCATGTCTAATAAAAATAGAGATTTAGTGAAGAACTTACCATATTCCTCTGATGCTAGAGCCTATCTAGCCTGCCAGATTGAATTAGACATGGCCTTAGAAGCCCTTATAGAAAGGCTTGAACAAGCAGAGGTGGCTGATAAAACTGTAATAGCGCTTAGTGCAGACCACTACCCTTATGGCTGGGAGAAAGAGTATATAGATGAACTGTCAGGATATGAGCTTGAAGAAGAATTCGAAATATTTAAGAATCACTTTATCCTATGGAATCCAGCTATGGAGGAAAAGATACTTGTAAATAAACCAGCCTCTAGCTTAGACATTCTACCAACCCTATTAAATCTCTTTGGATTTGAATACGATTCAAGGCTACTAATGGGGCAGGATATATTATCAGACTCTGATCCATTGGTAATATTTAATGATAGAAGTTTTATAACAGATAAGGTAATGTACAACACCAAAAATAAGCAAATAATAAAACTAACAGATGAAGATTTACCTGATAATTATATAAATAATATCAATAATATAATAAAGAATAAGTTTTCAGTATCAAAAAGTATAATACAAGAAGACTATTATTCTTATATAATGGGACAGGGGGTCGGGTCCTTCGTCCCATAATGGGGAAGTTTGTAAAATTGGGACAAGGGACCCGACCCCCTGTCCCACGATGGAGGTAGGAATGAAGCTTTCTAAAAAGACACTTGATCATATAGCTAGTTTATCTAAATTGTCACTGACAAAAGAAGAAGAGGAAAGCATAGCTATATATTTAGGAAAGAAGATGAAACAGGGAGAAGTTATGCATGAGCTTAATACTGATAAGGTTAAGCCTACAATTAATGTTCTTCCTTTATATAATATTGTTAGAGATGACCTTGTAGATGACTACAATAAGCCTGAGGAACTTCTTGAGAATGCTCCAGAGAAGAAGGAAGGCTATTTTATTGTGCCAAAAGCTGTAGAAGAGGGGGTCTAATAGATGAATGATATTACACAAATTAATGCCTTAGACCTTGGGAAAATGATAAAAACTAGGAAAGTCTCTCTTGAAGAGGTGGTTAGTAAGCAATTAGAAGCCATTAAATCAAAGGAGAAAGACTGTAATTCATATATAACAATTGTAGAAGAGGAAGCCTATGCCCAGGCTAAGAGGGTTCAAAAAAGAATAGATAATGGACAACTAGATTTTTCCCCTTTAGCTGGAGTGCCAGTAGCTATTAAGGATGATATTTGCACTAAGGGAATAAAAACCACAGCAGCTTCCAGAAGTTTATCTAATTATGTCCCAGCTTACAATGCAAGTGTAATTGAAAAACTTATAGAAGCTGGAGCTATTATAATAGGTAAGACAAATATGGATGAGCTTGCTATTGGTAATAGTACAGAGACTTCTTATTATGGTCCCACTAAGAATCCTTGTAACTTGGAACGTGTACCGGGAGGCTCCAGTGGTGGTTCAGCCTCGGCAGTCGCCGCTGGCCAGGCCTTTTATTCTCTCGCTTCTGATACAGGAGGCTCTATAAGACAGCCAGCAAGCTATTGTGGCCTTGTGGGGATAAAGCCAACTTACGGTACAGTATCAAGATACGGATTAATACCATCTGCATCTTCTCTAGAGCAGATTGGAGTAATGGCTAGAAACGTTGCTGACTGTGCTGCAGCCTTATATACTATATCAGGTCACGATCCTAAAGATTCTACTTCATTAAAAAAGGATGATTACAATTATAGTGAAGGCCTAGTTGGAGACCTTAAGAATATGAGGATAGGAATTCCTAATATATACTTAGGAGAGGGCTTGGATAAAGAGGTTCGAACTAATTTCAACAATGTGATAGATGCATTTAGGGAAATGGGAGCTCATGTAGAAGAATTTGACTTAGCTAACCTACAATATTCAATAGCTGCCTATTATGCAATTGCCAGTGCAGAGTTTGCATCTAACATTGCTAGAGTTGATGGGGTAAGATATGGATACCGAGCAAAAGATTATAAAAATCTTGAAGACTTATATGTAGATACAAGAAGTGAAGCCTTCGGAATAGATGTTAAGAAACGTATTCTATATGGCAATCTAGTATTAAGTGCTGATAATTATCAGGCTTACTTTGTTAAAGCACAAAAGGTTAGAAGTCTTATTATAGAAAGCTTTACTGAGGCTTTTGACAAGTACCATATTATTATGGGGCCAACCTGTCCTAATACAGCACCCCTGTTGAATGCTAGCCAGGACAATCCCTTACAGAAAGACCTGGTAAATATCTACTCAGTTCCTGTAAATCTGGCTGGACTTCCTGCCATTTCTATCCCTAGTGGAAATGATAAAAAAGGCTTACCTATTGGCCTTCAGCTAATCGGAAGACCTTTTGCTGAAAGGGATATTATAAGAGCGGCCCATTGCTTTGAGGAACATTATAAGAGTATGAGGAAGGAGCAAAAAAGATGACAGATTATGAAATGGTTATAGGACTAGAAGTTCATGTGGAACTTGTAACAGAATCTAAGTTTCTTTGTTCCTGTTCCACGAAGTTTGGTAGCCAGGCAAATACACACTGTTGCCCTATATGCGTGGGGATGCCAGGAGCATTACCTTCATTAAACAAAAAGGTTGTTGAATACGCTATAGCTGCAGGACTGGCTTTAAATTGTAAGATAAATCAAGAATGTCACTTTGACAGAAAGAATTATTTTTATCCTGATCTTCCTAAGGCCTATCAAGTTTCTCAACTATACGCCCCCCTATGCTATGACGGAAGCCTAGAGATAGATCTGGAAAATGGTAAGAAAACTATTGGAATTCATGAGATTCATATGGAAGAGGATGCTGGGAAATTAATTCATGATCCAGAGGAGGATATTACTCTTGTTGACTATAACCGTAGCGGGGTTCCATTAATTGAAATTGTTACAGAAGCAGATTTTCGCAGTGGGGAAGAAGTGACTGCTTTTCTAGAGAAGCTAAGGCTTATTCTACAATACCTTGGTGTGTCAGATTGTAAGATGCAAGAGGGTTCTCTCAGGGTGGATGTAAATCTTTCTGTTCGTAAATTTGGAGATAAAGAATTAGGAACAAGGACAGAGATGAAGAATTTAAACTCTTTTAAGGCCATAGGAAGGGCAGTAGAATGGGAGAAAAACCGGCAAATACAAGTTCTAGAGTCTGGAGAGAAGGTTATTCAGGAAACCAGGCGGTGGGATGATATAAATGAAGTGGGAACTTCCATGAGGACCAAGGAAGAAGCTCAGGATTATAGATATTTCCCTAATCCAGACCTTCCACCACTTAAGATAAGCAGGGAGTGGATAGA
>CAYOAJ010000145.1:616-5406 GCA_964401895.1 uncultured Herbinix sp. | reverse complement strand
AACGTTTTGTTATTGAGAAAAGAATTAATGGAAGAGGCAAGACCTTATAAGGAGAATGAGTCAGGTTTATGGCCAACACATGAATTAGGATCTTATTATGAAGATAGCAGTATTGATGACTATTTGAATACGGTATTTTATGAAAGTTTAAGTCAGTCAATAAAAGACTTCATGGTGGAAAGTAATATAGAGATTACAGACAAAGCAAGTTATATAGGTTCGGATAGAATATCAACTAAAATTTTACGAAAGGTTTTTCTACTATCACTAGAAGAATTATCCTTTAAATTAAAATATATAATTGTTCAAGAGGGAACACCTTTAAAATACTTTGAAGATGATTACACTAGAAGATTAGCATTTTTACCTGATGGCAAAGAGTTTCCATATTGGACTAGAACTCCTGAGTTGTGGGAGAATTATACCGTAGTGGCCATAGGTGATAATGAAGTACGGTCAGAGCCTGCACATATTAGTTACGGAATTAGACCCGCATTCTGTGTAGAAAAGTCCACACCTCTTGTTCAAAGTACAGATGTAGTAGAGGGCGAAACAGTGTTTATCATAGAGTAATCTACTATATACTTTTAGATTATACATTTTAAAATAGAAGACTTTAATAGAAAAGAGATTGTAATAAAACAATCTCTTTTTTCAACCATTTTTATAGAAGAAAAAATACTTATATGGTAAACTATTATATAAGCATAAAGTTAATCGTTTAACTGACACTATAGAAGGTAGACAGAGATGGAGGTATTTATGTTAGTAGCAAATAAGAGACCAGATAATAAAGTTATAGGGGTAAACCGCCTTGAAGGGGCGCTGATCTTGTCCACAAACAATGGGAAGATAAGACTTGAACCAAAATCTGAGGAAATTATAAGGGTTGTATATACTCTTAAAGAGGAATTTTCCACAGTAGACAAAGAAGGAGTCATTTATAAGGACAAGTATGAAGATTGGGATTACAGTGAAGAAGAAAATGAAGTTATCCTAACTACAAGTAAGCTTACCCTTAGGATTAATAAAGAAACATCATCAATCCAATACTATGATAAGACAGGAAAGCTACTATTAAAAGAAAGAGATTATGAAAGCAAAAACTTAGAAGAGTTTTCTTCTTATCAAACCATAGAAGATGCAGATACTAAGGTTGAAAAGGTTCAAACTGCTGATGGGGTTAAGGGAGTTGTAAAAGAGGCTAATAAGGTATTTGATCAGAAACTTTATAGGACAAGATTATATTTAGATTGGCAGGATGGGGAGTCACTATATGGACTTGGCCAACAAGAAGAAAGTAGTATTGATCTAAGGGGAACCACAGTCTATGTTCACCAGGCAAATATGAAGATTGCAATACCATTTTTAATGTCTAGTCTTGGATATGGAATCTTGATGGACACCTATAGTCCAATGATTTTTAACGATACTAACTTTGGATCCTATCTATATACAGAAGCAGATTATGAGATGGACTATTATTTTATATATGGTGGAGACATGGATGGGGTTATTCGTGGCTATAGAAAACTGACAGGAAAGGCATCAATGCTTCCTAAATGGATGTATGGCTATATTCAATCCCAAGAGCGTTATGAAACAGCTGAGGAATTGATTAACATAGTAGATGAATATAGAAAAAGGAAGATTGGTTTAGATTGTATTGTCTTAGACTGGCAATCTTGGCCAGGTAACCTATGGGGACAGAAGACATTTGACCCTAAGCGTTTTCCAGACCCAACTGCAATGATGGAAGAGCTACATGAGAGAAATGCTAACTTAATGATATCTGTTTGGCCAAATATGAGCCTTGAAAGTGATAATTATAAAGAATTTAAGGATAAGGACTTACTTCTACCAGCAAGTGATATATATAATCCATTTGTGGAAGAGGGTAGAAAAACTTATTGGAAACAGCTAAATGAAGGGCTGTTTTCCCATGGTGTTGACGCATGGTGGTGTGATTCAAGCGAGCCATTTACTCCAGAGTGGAATCACCAAGGGAAGCCTGAGCCAAGCACTATGTACCATGAGTTTTATGATACCAGCAGTAAACACATACCAGCACAGCTTTCCAATTCATTTAGTTTATATCATGCAAAGTCAATTTATGAAGGACAAAGGGATGAAAGTGAAGATAAAAGGGTAGCAAACCTTACTCGTAGTGGATATACTGGCCAACAAAGATACGGAACTATATTGTGGTCAGGAGATATATCTGCAGACTGGACAACTTTAAGAAATCAGATTGTAGCAGGACTTAGTCTTTGTGCCAGTGGTCATCCTTATTGGACCTTGGATATTGGAGCCTTCTTTATTAGAAAAGGTGTGCAATGGTATTGGAACGGGGATTATGATAAGGGGTATGAAGACCTTGGATATGTAGAATTATTTACCAGGTGGTTTCAATATGCGGCCTTCCTACCTATATTTAGGGGGCATGGAACAGACTTTAGAAGAGAACTATGGAACTTCGGGCAAGAGGGAGAAGTTATTTATGATACCCTAGTTAAATTCAATAGATTAAGATACCAGCTAATGCCTTACATTTATTCAACAGCAGGTAAGGTGTGGAAGGATGATTATACCTTTATCAGGGTGTTGGCCTTTGATTATCCTGAGGATGAGATTGCAAGAAAAACTGATGATCAATATATGTTTGGTGAAAGTATAATGGTTTGTCCAGTTGTCAAGGCAATGTATTATGATAAAGATTCTCTTCCTATTGAGAACTCATCAAAAACCAGGGAAGTTTACCTTCCTGAAGGTGGATGGTATGATTTTTGGACAAATGAGTATTATGAAGGGGGACAAACAATAGTGGCAGATGCAACTATTGATGTTATGCCCTTATATGTGAAAGCAGGAAGTATCCTACCTATGACTGAGTCAATGGAATATGTAGATGAGATAGCTGATGCAACTGTTGATCTACATGTGTATCCAGGTAAGGATGCTGAATTTGAATTATATGAAGACGAAGGGGATGGTTACGGCTACGAAGATGGGGAATATTCCATAAGAAAATTAGTATGGGATGATAAGAAGCAGAAGTTAGATATTGGGCAACCAATAGGAAACTATAAGAGTATGACAAAGGATAAAAACTTTAAAGTTAAAGTGATTTAATGAAACATGGGGAATTGCAAAGGAAAGAATAATGAAGAAAAAAGAGAGTTTATTTAACAAAAACTATTTATTGCTTAGCTTAGTAAACTTAGTAACTGCACTTGGTTTTAGTATGATTACCTCAATCATATCACCTTACGCGGTTTCTATAGGTGCAGGATTAACATTGGCAGGGTTTTTAACTGGGGTATTTTCCATATCTGCCTTGTTTGTTCGACCATTTACAGGGGCAGCACTTGATATCCTAAATAAAAGGAATATGTGCATTTTCTCAACCGCAATGATTTGTGTATCATTTTTAGGATATGGACTTGTGCAAAGTATACCTATGTTACTTTTCTTTAGGGTGCTTCATGGTATGTCATTTGGCGTTAGTAGTACATCTGTCATGGCATTGGTGTGCGAGTATATCCCTAAAGAACGCCTAGGAGAGGGCTTAGGGTATTTTGGACTAGGTCAGGTTGTTTCTAGAATAATAGGTCCTTATATAGGAATTGAGTTGAAAGACAAGATAGGTTATCAAAGCTTATTTGTTTTAATTGCTTTAACAACTGGGCTGGCAATATTAATACTTCTTACAATTAAGGTTGAAAAGAAGGAATATAAAAGTATAAAGGAGATAGGGTCTTCAATACAGCTTAGCAATTTAATTGAAAAAGACTGTATTGTATATGCACTAATTGCAGGTTTGTTCTCATTAGCTAATGGAGTTACTGCTTCCTTTATGGTTCTTTTAGGAGAAGAAAGAGTAATAAACAATATAGCATTATTCTTTTCTGTTAATGCAATTGCACTTGCTGTATTAAGACTGGTAGTTGGTAAGTTTATTGATAGGGAAAAGCTAATGCCTATTGTAATTATGTCACTGATTGTTAGTGGTGTATCAATGGTTATGGTGGGTAACGCTTCAGGTCTTACAGCGATATTGATTGCCGCAGTATTGAAGGCCATAGGCCAAGGTACAGGACAGCTTTCTCTACAGTCGGCATGTATTAAGAAGGTGGATGCAACAAGGGTTGGAGTTGCAACCAGTACCTATTACATAGGAGCAGATATAGGCCAAGGCCTTGGTCCTATAATAGGAGGTAAAGTTTCAGAATTATATAGTTATAAGACAATGTTTTATTTTGTAGCGATACTTATGGTAGTTGGTATTATAGTATTTATTCCATATCAGATACGAGAAAGCAGAAGATAGCGGGACAGAGGGTCCAGTGGGACCCGACCCCCTGTCCCATAGCATAACAAGACAAGGGCTAGGCCCCTGTCTCAAGACATAAGAAGACTGAGAGGAGATTATGACTATGGTTAAAATAACTTTTTTAGGTGCAGGAAGTACTGTATTTGCAAGAAATGTTTTAGGAGATTGTATGTGTACCCCTAGTTTACAGGATGCAGAAATTGCCCTGTACGATATTGATGGTAAAAGGCTGGAGGAGTCAGAGGTTATACTTAAAGCAATCAACAAAAACGTTAATTCTTCTAGGGCTAATATTAAGACATATCTAGGTGAAGAGGAAAGAAAAGATGCTTTAAGGGATGCTGACTTTGTGGTTAACGCTATCCAGGTTGGAGGCTATGAACCTTGTACTGTTATTGATTTTGAGATACCTAAAAAGTATGGTTTAAGACAGACCATAGCTGACACAATAGGAATT
>CAYOAJ010000145.1:0-606 GCA_964401895.1 uncultured Herbinix sp. | reverse complement strand
ATCCCTGTTATGAGAGATATCGCTAGGGATATGGAAGAAGTTTGCCCTGATGCTTTATTCCTGAACTACACCAACCCCATGTCTATTATTACTGGCTATATGCAAAGATACACAAAGATTAAGACTATCGGCTTGTGTCACAGCGTACAAGTATGTTCAGAATTTCTACTTAGGGACCTTGGCATGGGAGATAAGATAGAAGGACGTAGGGATTTAATTGCTGGTATAAATCATATGGCATGGCTTTTAGATATTAGGGATAAGGATGGAAATGACCTGTATCCTGAAATTAAAAAGCGTACTATTCAAAAAAATGAAAATGAAAAACATTACGACATGGTTCGTTATGAATACATTAAACACTTAGATTATTACTGTACAGAATCTAGTGAACATAATGCAGAATACAATCCATTTTTCATAAAATCAAACTACCCAGAACTAATAGAAAAGTTCAATATTCCCCTAGATGAATACCCAAGAAGATGTGTAGCTCAGATGGAGGGCTGGGAAAATGAGAAGAATAATATTCTACAAGATGGTAAGATAACTCACCAAAGGTCAAATGAATATGCGTCTTATATTATGGAAGCTATAATTACTGAC
>CAYOAJ010000144.1:1523-5453 GCA_964401895.1 uncultured Herbinix sp. | reverse complement strand
TTTCACCATATCATGATTGCCATAAATCATGTAAAAACGGTCAGACTTATAGAACTGAGATAATAGCCAAAAAACATTATTATGAGTAGAAACAATAGTATCTATTTTTCTGTTTTCCCATAACTCGTCACCATCACCTAGTTCAATATAAGTATATCCCCTTTCATAATAAAATGTCAATGCAGCTATATATAGGTTTTTATTAGGAGCAAAATTATCTCCCCAATTACCATCACCCCTATGGCAGTCACTCATTAATACGAACTTGGTATTATTATCAAAAGAAAGGGGTTTTGCTGATGAAAGCACTTTTGAAAGTCTTTTTCTAGCAGACATATAAAGCCCCCCCTTAACTTTCTTTTTCCACAATAAATGTTTTTATCTTCTGATAAGAAGAATACACCTCTGGAACTTTTCCCATATTCATTATTTTTTCATACATATCCGGAGACTCATTGCGAATATATTGAATCTTATCAACTGTATCTGTATATTGGCTTGAAAGAGAGAAATAGGTATCACACCAATGTTTATTGTTTTTTTGTGAAAGAAATGTTTGTAAAGAAGTTCTTGTATAGGGCTGCTTTGTATGGGGTTCTTCAAAGAGAACATAGACCCTTCTTCCCCTAACAGCATATTCACTTTCTGTATATCCTGCCTCCACTAAGGCTCTTGCAAATGTATGGGCCATTTCTGCATCATATAGATCAAGGATTATTTCCATAGACAATTCATTGGGGTAAGAAAATTCACCTAGCTTAAAAGCAGTAAGCCACCAATGGTATCCACTTCTGGTAAATAACAAGTTTCCATTTTTCCGGAAGGCAAAGGACATATAGATAAGGTCTTCATCCTTAACCACCTTATAAAAAGTACCATTAAAAACGCCAGGTATATTTAAATCAGGGCCATCAGTATAATATATCCCAACTTCAGCTCCTGTGGTCATACCATATTGGCCTTTCCAAAATTCTATTAGAAACTTCCTTCCTTTGTACTGAAAACGTATAGGTTCACAATCTATAATCATACTTAAAGGAGCGCAGGCTTCATCATAAAGTCTGCAGTAGCCGAACTTTTTCTGCCAAGGATTCATTAAGGAATAAAAGGAATCTTGGTAAAGGTCATATGCAAAACCAAATGGCTCTAAATCCTTGTTTAGCATATATATTCGTTCTGGCTTAGTTCCTATAATATTTGTAATTGGGGGAGTTTCTTTTCTTTCCTTATCTTTCTTTAGCTTTTTTCTTTTCTTTCTAGAAAAAAATAATAAGAAAGCAGCAAAAACAAAAATCCCCAGAACAATCAATATAAAAATATATCTATATTGAACAATAAAAGATAGTGGCAACATAATAGTTATACTCCTTTCTTGGATATATAACATCATATTCCCACTTACCATATGTGGTTCAAGTTAAACTTAGATTATAAACTTAGATTATTCAATCACCTTTATTGAGTCTGCAAAACCATCTGTATAATGAATCTCATAGTCCTTAGTAATAAAAATTCCATGTGCATTAGGTGTGTTTTCAATTAGTTCCATCCCTTTTTCTAAGCCTAAGGCAAAGCAAGCAGTACTTAAACCATCTCCATCCACTGACTGTTCTGATATAATACTTACGGAAATTAAGTCACTATCATAGGGATAACCAGTTACAGGATTAAGAATATGATGATAGTTTTTTTCATCCCTAATAAAAAAGCGCTCATAGATTCCAGAAGAAACCACTGATAAATCTGTAATTTCCATAGCTGCTATGGTCTCGTCTCGATCTGCAAAGGGTTTTTGAATTCCTATTTTAAAAGGAGATCCATCTGGCTTATTACCAATACAAAGGATGTTGCCACCTAGATCAATTATAGCGCTTTCTACTCCAGTAGAAACGAGATATTCCTTAACTTTGTCAGCAATATATCCTTTTGCAATCGCTCCCAAATCTATAGAAGCCCCTGGCTTGTAAGAAGTTATTTTGTTATTCTCTAGCTGTAGACTATCATAGTTTATATAGTTAAGAGCAGCCTGAATATCATTATTAGAGGGCAAACTAGGCTCAGAAGATGTAAAGTCCCATATTGAAGTTAATGAACCTATTGTTATATCAAAAGCTCCATTGGATAATTCACTATAATGTAATCCATATCTTAAAATTTCTGTAAGTTCATCTGAGATTTCTATTTCTTTAATATTATTAGAAATTGACATTTCTTGATTTACTTTCGAAAGTTCACTTTCTATATCAGTTCTGCTAAATATCTTCTCATAGTCAGCTATAAGGTCAATTGCATTATTTAATATATTTTCATCTTGTTTATCGTATATTGTTATTGTTATAATTGTATTAAGTAAGAAAGATGACTTTGTTATATAAGAAGATGACTTATGGTTTTGCTGATCCCCTGGAGATAAAGCGCATCCGCTTATTCCTATTGCAGTAATCAATAATATTAATATATTTCTTATAAAATATTTCTTTATCTTCATAATTATATAGCTCCTATTTATCAAAAATAAATAATATACACTAGTTAATCAAACAATATTATAATTGTAGATATAATTATTAGCGCTGTCAAGAAAAGTGTACTTGTCTACTTGACAAAAATTTTGACACATAATAGTATGTTAGAAAATACTTAAAAAAGTTTTAATATGGTCTTACAAAGTCTGGAGGTTATAATGAACAGATATTTTTACGGAGGAATTCATAATACTGATGGTTCTGATAAGTCATTAAGTAATAAGGTAGCTATTAAGGAGTATACACCAGATTCAGTGGAGATTTCTATGCAACAAACTTCTTCTAAATGTTGCAATCTACTTGTGAAAAAGGGAGAGCATGTTACTAAAGGTCAATTAATTGGACAAGCTGGAACCTTTGGTATAGCCAATATTCATGCAAGTATAGATGGTATTGTTTCTGATATTAAGATTACTAGGGATGGTTTTGATAATGAAATTCCTATTGTCGTAATTACTTCTAATGGTCAAACGGATAATAAAGAAATAAAGAATGATTTGCAATACAAAGAGACAATTGTAGATATTGACAATATTAGTAGGGAAACAATACTAAAGGGCTGTGAAGAGGGTGGCTTGATTGGTTTAGGAGGAGCAGGTTTCCCAACCCATGTAAAGTACGAAACAGATAAAAAGATAGATTATGTCTTAATTAATGCTTCTGAATGTGAACCCTACCTAACATGTGATCATAGACTTATGTTAGAGTATGGCTATGAGATAATTAATGGTACAAGACTATTGTTAAAGATGTCTAATGCTAAAAAGGCATTTATATGTATTGAAGACAATAAAAAAGACGCTGCAGATCATCTTGAGTCAATAATAGCTGGTTCAGACTTAGCAATTGAAGTTCTTGTACTTCCCACCAAATTTCCTCAAGGAGGAGAGAGGCAGTTAATACAAGCTGTCCTAAAAAAGGAGGTTCCTGCAGGAGGGCTACCAGCTGATGTAGGGGTTATTGTCAATAACGTAGGAACAGCAAAAGCCTTATCGGATCAAATCTTTGCCCATAAGCCATTAACATCAAGGGTTGTTACTATTACTGGCAAGGTGAAAGAACCTTCTAATTTCTTAGTTCCTATTGGGACAAGATTTAGTGAATTAGTAGAGCAAGTCGGTGGTTATAGCATTGACAATACTAGGGTTATTATAGGTGGCCCCATGACTGGTGAAAGCTTGCAGATTAATGGTAAGGCAGAGGAATTAGTGGGAAGCGTTAGTAAAACAACTTCAGCTTTAATTGCTTTAGAGGATTATACAATATATGAATCAAATTGTATAAGATGTGGTGAATGTGAAAGAGTATGTCCAGCTGGCTTATCACCCTTTAAAATAGACTTTGCAGCTATAGATGACGATGTAGCCACTTGTAATAGGCTCTATGCAACGGAGTGTATTAGCTG
>CAYOAJ010000144.1:0-1513 GCA_964401895.1 uncultured Herbinix sp. | reverse complement strand
AGCATATCGAATTACAGTAGCAAAGAATGAAATCTTTAAGCTAAGAAGAGAGAAAGGCGGTAACTAATATGAAGGTAAAAGAAGGAAAGCAACTTCATGACCTTAGTCCTCACATGAGAACTACAATGAATACAAGGAAAATTATGCAGGATGTTTTAATTGCATTAACGCCAGCTTTATTAGCTTCAATATATTTCTTTGGTTACAGGTCTTTAATACTTGTTCTTTCTTCAGTAACCACTTGTATCTTATCAGAATACATTTGGCAGAAGGTTAGAAAAGAGAAGATAACAGTTAATGATTATAGCGCAATAGTAACAGGTGTTTTGTTGGCATTTAATGTACCTGTAACAACACCAATCTGGCTTTTAGTAATTGCGGCTGCCTTTTCTATTATAGTAGCAAAACAGTTCTTTGGTGGAATAGGCAACAACTTTGCTAATCCCGCCTTGATGGGGAGAGCTTTAATTATGTTCTTATGGCCTGGAGCAATATCAGACTATGTTACCACATTACATCTGTCAACTGATGCTGTAAGTAGTGCAACAGTTCTAACTATGCTTAAAAGTGGTAATGAGATAACATATTCAAAGTGGGATATGTTTATAGGTGCAGTACCTGGTGCAATTGGTGAGGTTAGTGCTCTGTTTTTGCTAATAGGATTTGCATATTTGGCCTATCGTAAGATTGTAAATGTAAAATCAACTTTTGCATATATAGGCACGGTTCTTCTTATTACATTTGTTTTTGGACCTGATGGTTTATTTACTGGAGATATTTTAATTAATTTATTATCAGGTGGTTTAATTCTTGGAGCTTGTTATATGATTACAGATTATCCTACAATAAGTGAAAGACTAAAGGTCTTACTTGCGGTAATTGCAGGAGTATTAACAGCAACAATTCGTGTCTGGGGTCTTCTGCCAGAAGGGGTATATTTTGGAATCTTAATGGCAAATTGCCTGTCAGGTATATTGGATAGATTAATTAAGCCACATGTTTACGGAGTAGATGTTGAAAGACAAAATTCTTAATGAAAAGTGAGGAGATTTTTATGGAAAATAATAGGTTTAAAGGTGTTATTACACTTGTAGTTGTAACAATTATTTCATTTGCAATAATCATAGTAAGTAAGTTGGCTCTTAGGGATGATGTTTCTGATAATGATCAAAAATCACCAGTTGGAGGAAATATAGACATTGGTGAGGAAGAGGGTATAGTATCTGCTAGAGAATTGCTTGATGACAATGGAAATGTTACGGGCTATGTAGTTACTGCTGAAGCTAAGGGGTTTGTTGGAGACATAACTTGGGATGTAGTTTTTGATACAGATGGTAAAACAATTACAGATGTATCAGTTGTTAGTCATACTGAATCAGAAGGCTACGGTAGCAAGATGGAAGATGATGAATTCTTAATGCAATTTATAGATATAGAAGCTCCTGTATATCTTAAAGGTAATGCCCCAGTTATTGATGATAGTCAAACTGAGGAGTCTACTGAAGTAAATGGT
>CAYOAJ010000143.1:0-5507 GCA_964401895.1 uncultured Herbinix sp. | reverse complement strand
AATGCTTCTCTTAAAGTATAGATAACTCCATATCCTGTAGCTTCTGTACGTCCTAGTGAGCCACCCATTCCAACAGGCTTTCCTGTAATAGCACCTGGGTAGTGACCTCCATGGATTGTCTCATATTCATCCAACATCCAAAGCATATGTTGGGCATTTGACATAACGTCAGGAGCTGGTACATCATTAACAGGTCCTATTGCCTTAGATAATTGTCTTACATAGCCACGGCATAATCTTTCCTGTTCCCCTTGTGACATTTCACGAGGATCACATACGATTCCACCCTTTCCTCCACCAAGAGGAATATCTACAACAGCACATTTCCAGGTCATCCACATGGATAAGGCTCTTATAGTGTCTATTGTTTCATCTGGATGAAAGCGGATGCCACCCTTAGCAGGTCCTCTTGCATCATTATGTTGCACACGAAATGCATTAAATGTTTTGGTAGTTCCATCGTCCATCTTCACCGGAATTGTAACATGATATTCCCGGGTAGGCTGGCGTAATAATTCACATGTTGATTGATCCAAATCGATTTGCTTAGCAACATTATCAAACTGACTTTGAGCTGTTGCATAAGGATTATAATTGTCTTGTCCCATTTTTGCCTCCATTCCTGTACATGTCTTCTTTCTAAATTGTCAGACTATGTACTCGGTTAATAACATTTTCAACTTCACTTTATCATACTGGTTTACACTAAAGCACTAAAGAGATTGTAATCTAATATTACTATCTTGTCAATTTACTTTTTAAAATAATTTATTTTCCTCTTCCATACTGCTTGGGCCACTCTATGTCTTCTCTTAATTCCTTAGCCGCTTCTAATGGCCAGTATGGATTTCTAAGAAGCTCTCTTCCTAAAAATATTAGATCAGCTCTCTCGTTTTGAACAATCTCTTCTGCCATAAGCGAAGATGTAATTAATCCTCCTGCAATAACTGGCAAGTTAGTTTGCTCCCTAATAATTTCTGCCGGTTTTACTTGATAACCAGGATAGGTCTTAGTGCCAGCATTAATTACTCCTCCAGTACTTACATTTACCAGATCTATACCTTCATCTTTAAGACTATTTATAATAGCCGCCAGGTCTGTTGCATGGTTGCCGTCCTCACTAAACTCCTCAGCTGATACCCTTAATATAATTAGCTTTTCTTTAGGCCAAACAGTTTGAATGGCTTGTAATATTTCTTTTAAGAAAAGTGCCCTGCCTGCTTCATCTCCCCCATATTCATCTGTCCTATGGTTTGTTAGTGGGGATAAAAACTGGTTAATCAAATATCCATGAGCTCCGTGGACTTCAATCGCATCGAAACCTGCCTGGTTTGCCCTTCTAGCACCTTCTTTAAATGCTTGAACAACCTCAGCAATGTCATCCTTGGTCATCTCTACTGGAGTACGATAGTCATCACTAAAGGGTATAGCACTTGGAGCGATACAAGGTTCACTTAGGACTTCTGCTTTTCTTCCTGCATGACCAAGTTGTATGGCAATCTTAGCACCATTACTATGACAGCCATCCACAATCCTTTTTAAACCTTCAACATGCTCGTCCTTCCATATTCCTATGTCCCCATCTGTAATTCTTCCCCTACTTTCCACACCAGTAGCTTCTACTATAATTAGGCCTGTTCCACCGACAGCCCTAGTTGTGTAATGGGTATAATGCCAATCATTAGGGTTACCATCATCAGCAGTATACATACACATAGGAGCCATAACAATACGATTTTTTAAAGTCATATCTTTTAACTTGAATTCTGAAAATATTTTCGCCATTTCTTAAGCCTCCATCTTTATTTATTAAGTTTGCAGTTTAAGATTGAATTATACTTATAATATTATTTTAATGGATTCTTATGAATAAATCCATGTTAATAATGTTAATACTTATGTGTTATCTTCAATTATATAGGTAAATATGCATTTAGATTTACAAAGTTTTACAACATCCTAATCTAAATGATTTTAAAAAAACAAATAATAAGTCTATGTCATAATACATAAAAACAGTCAGAGACAGTATATTGATATACTAGCTCTGACTGTTTTTTCTTATACTTAATATATTAGTCTAGATATTTCTTCAAGGTCTTCCTTACAGCACCTTTTCCTTCTATTAACTCTAGGAACATGCCTTCTATCTTTTCACCTAATCCAACTTCATATAGATTCACTCCAAATATCTTATCATTTGATAGAATTGGTTTTAGTAGGTCTTCTTCAATCTCAGTATCTCCTAATTTAACATCCTTAACATATCCCTGTAACTCCTCAAGTAGGGGATCTGGACTTGGTGTAAATTCTTCACCATTATCATCAATTCCCATTAGATATCTGCAATAGCCTGCTATGGTTAGAGGAATATAAACAAGGTCTTTTACATCTAATTCATCACTCTTATCATAGGCCTTGATGGTCTCTCCAAACCTAATAGAAAGCTTCTGAGAAGTATCAGTTGCTATTCTCTGAGGTGAGTCTGGCATAAAAGGATTAGGAAGGCGTAGCTCCAGCACGTCTCTTATAAAATCCTCTGGGTCAATAACCACTGGATTAACAACTACTGGCATACCTTCATCATATCCTATCTTATTAACTAACTTAACTAGTTCTGGGTCCCTCATCTCTTCCCAGATGCTTGTATAAGATAAGAGGTTTCCAAAGATGGCAAGGGCTGTATGAAGAGGATTTAGGCAAGTACACACCTTCATTCTCTCCACCTTATCAACTGTCTCCTGGTCGGTAAATATAAAGCCAGCCTTCTCTAAAGGAGGCCTTCCATTAGGAAATGATTCTTCTATTACAAGGTATTCTGTTTCCTCTGCATTTACAAATGGAGCTGTGTAAGTATTCTTGTCTGTGATAATAAGTTCTGTATCTTTAAAATCATCCTCTTCCAGCATCTTCTTAACATTATCATCTGGTCTAGGGGTAATCTTATCTATCATGCTCCAAGGGAATCCTACTTTAGATTTATTATTTATATAATCTATAAAGCCTTCTTCAAAGAATCCACCTTCTACCCAAGCTTTGGCATAAGCATCAATAGACGCTTTCAAAATATCACCATTGTGGGATGCATTGTCCATACTAACCATGGAAATTGGTGCCTTACCTGCCTTATATCTTTCATATAATAGGGATGTTATCTTACCCATGGTGTGGGCAGGATTTTTTGGTCCCTTCTTAAAATCATCCTTAACTACAGATGTGCACTCTCCTTGGGAGTCTACTAGGCTATAGCCTTTTTCGGTTATGGTCAAGCTAGCCATCTGGAGGGAAGGGTTTTTAAATATTTCCTGTAATCTTTCCCATTGGTCTGCCTCTTCTGCATCTGCAGCAATTGATTCAACAACGCTTCCTATTACCTTCTTATCAATAGTTCCATCTGCCTTCAACAGAACTAAGAGGCTTAAATCATCATAAGGCTTGTATGCCTTTTCAATTATCTCATAGTCAAATCCTTCAGCAACAATAAGGCCCTTATCATATTCACCATTGTTTAGCATCTTGTCAAGACCTGCTGCAGGGAATCCACGAAAGATATTACCTGCCCCAAAATGAATCCATGTAGGGTTTTCTTTAGTTGCTTTTCTCACCTGGTCCCTATCATATTCTGGTATCTCATATCCTTTTTCTGTCCAAGAAGGATCATAATTCACTAATTTCATTCTTAATCGTACCTTTCTAGATAGCTACTATAGTTTCATTATCTCTTATTCTTCTCAATTGCTTCCCATAGGCCGTTTATATAAGTTACTCCTAAAGCTCTATCATATAAACCGTAGCCTGGTCTAGCTTCCTCACCCCAGATCATTCTTCCGTGGTCAGGACGCATTATACCGTCAAAGTCAATATCTTGAAGTGCCTTAACAATCTCGTACATATCAAAGTTACCATCCGAAGATAGGTGGGAGCTTTCATGGAATACTCCATCACTATCGAACTTCATATTTCTTAGATGTACAAAATGAATTCTTTCGCTAATCTTAGGGTTACGAATAATCTCTGGCATGTTATTCTTTAGGTTACTTCCTAAAGAACCTGTACATAAGGTGAAACCGTTATATATACTATCATTTAATGATGCAATCTCTTCTAGTGCCTTCTCGCTAGTAACTATTCTAGGAAGTCCAAAAACGCTCCAAGCTGGATCGTCCGGATGAATTGCCATCTTAATCTTGTACTTCTCACAAGTAGGCATAATAGCGTCTAGAAAATACTTTAGGTTGTTCATCAGGTCTTCTGCTGTAACTCCTTTGTATTTCTCAAATAGGTCCATTATCTCGTCCTTACGGTTTGGTTCCCAACCAGGCATAACAAAGCCTGAACTTTCTTTCTCTATTCTATCAAACATATCTTCTGGCTTAAGACCTTTTATTACGCTTTCATCATATGCTAGAACTGTTGATCCATCTTCTAGCTCATATGCTAGGTCAGTTCTTGTCCAGTCAAATATTGGCATGAAGTTGTAGCATACCATGTGGACTCCAGCCTTACCTAAGTTCTCAAGGGAGATTATATAGTTTTCTATATACTTATCTCTTGATGGTAGACCAATCTTAATGTCTTCGTGAATGTTAACACTTTCTATTCCTAGTAGCTTTAATCCACTAGCCTCAACTTCCTCTTTTAATGCTAAAATATCTTCTAGTTCCCAAGCATCTCCTGCAACTGCATCATGTAATGATGAAACTACTCCGTCAACTCCTGGGATTTGTCTTATGTGTTCTAAGGGTACACTGTCGTGCTTACTTCCAAACCAACGTAATGTCATCTTCATAGATATCTGTCCTTTCTATAATGAATGTTTTTTAGTGTCTTTATCTGATACCTATATTATATTCGTATGAGGGGAGTTTATCAAGCTTGATTGGTCTTTTAGTGAAATAAAGAAGGCTTGTTACTTAAGAGCAACAAGCCTTTCTTTATTTTGTTCAACTGCTATTTTGTTAGTATTTTATTCGATGACTTCATACACCTTAAAATCATCAACATAATAGCTGTAAGCTGATGTTCCTGAACCTGACCAACTTGGAGCTACGATAACACAAGACGCTGAATCTAATGTAAATGTATAATTTATATCAGTCCAATTGTCATAACTTATTTCAAAGTTCTTCTCATCTATCGTTCCATAGCTAGGAAGCATTTGTAATCTCACAGTCTTACCAGTCTCATCCACTGCATTCTTTACTTTTGCTTCTATCCTATAAGTCTTTGATTCCACATTAGTGAAGCTGTATCCTATGCCCTTATAATCTTCACCTTCTGTTTTGATTAATATAGCACCACCTGAAACCGCTACTATTCCTCCATTATGCCATGGTCCTTCAGGTGCTCCTTCAGCTTCATATCCATTTACAAATGGATCTTGACCATCCTCAAAATCAGCTGAAAATAGTAGTTTTTCACCTGGTTCAATAGGGTCTACCGGATCTACTGGGTCTACCGGGTCTACTGGGTCTACCGGGTCTACCGGATCCTCAGACGTCTCCTTA
>CAYOAJ010000142.1:0-5508 GCA_964401895.1 uncultured Herbinix sp. | reverse complement strand
TGTACCGAATGACAAAACTGATCCACCGGCCTTACCCTCTCCAACCTATAACCATTCTCACACAAATATTTTAAATCCCTTGCCAATGTCCCTGGATCACAAGATACATAAACCACCTTTTCTGGCCCCATTTCCAAAATTGTATCTAATAGACTTTGGTCACAGCCCTTCCGGGGAGGATCCACAACAATGACATCTGCGTGTATATTTTCCTCTTTATACTTCCTAGGTAATACTTCTTCTGCTGCCCCATGGAAGAACTCTGCATTATCTATACTATTAATCTTCGCATTGGTTCTTGCATCCTCTACAGCCTGCTCTACAATCTCAACTCCATAAACCTTTTTCGCCTTGTCTGCAAGATAAAGTGATATGGTTCCAATACCGCAGTAAAGATCCCATACTACTTCATTACCACTTAAGTCTGCAAAGTCCAAAGCAGTATCATACAACTTCTTAGTCTGAATCGGGTTCACCTGATAGAAAGATAGAGGGGATATGCGGTACTTAACATCACCTATATAATCTGTAATATAAGTTTCTCCCCATAAAGGGATTACCTGGTCTCCAAGAATAACATTAGTATTTGAAGTATTTACATTAAGGCAGATACTCTTTATTCCTTTAATCTTCCTAAGCCCTTCAACCAGTTTATCCTTATAAGGAAAGTCATTTCCATTAATAACAAGGCAAACCATAACCTCTCCCGTTACATATCCTACCCTGGTTAGTATATGACGTAGAAGCCCCCTATGATTTACTTCATCATAAGGCTCTATCTTATATTCCTCTATAAAAGTCCGCATAAAATCAATAATCTCTACATTTACCTTAGCAGCAATATAACAGTGGTCAGTATCAACAATAGAATGGGTACCCGTTTTATAAAAGCCAATTTCCACCTTGCCGTCTTTCCCTCTAGCTACTGGAAACTGAGATTTATTACGATAATAATAAGGGTCTTCCATCCCCAATATAGGATCTATCTTAAAATCCCTACCCTCTTCAAAACCACCAATTCTAGTTAGACAATTGCGGACCTTGTCCTCTTTATACTCCAGCTGTTTCTTATAATCTAGTTGCTGAAGCTGGCAACCACCACATTTATCAGCAATAGGACACCTAGGTTCTACTCTATACTCAGAAGGCTCCACAATCTCTACCATCCTTGCAAAGCCATAATTCTTATTAGTCTTAGTAGCCTTAACCTGAACCCTGTCTCCAAGCATGGCATTACTAACAAATAAGGTATAACCCTTATACTTGCCTATACCCTCTCCCTTAGTCCCAATATCCTCAATCATAAGCTCAACTACATCATTCTTACGAATAACTTTCTTCAAAACATCCACCACACAATCTATTATAAAAACTCATTCACACTACAAGTTTCATAAACTAGGAGCAATATAGGAATATTTTTTAACCACATATATTTGAACAATAAGGAACATGTAAAGATATACTTTTGACAACTGTTGAAGCCGTCGGTTCATCCAAGCGGGAGCGTGTTGGAAAAAGCATATTTTTATATGTTCCTTACTTCAACAAACTAAAGGGTTAAAAAATATTCCTATATTGCTCCGGCTTATGACAAGCGCCAATCTATTCCTTGCTACTTCTCATAATATTAGTCTCAAACAACCTCTGATATCCTATCCACTGTGCTCCCTCATCAGCAGACTCAAGTAGTTCCGTCATTGTCTGCAATTTAGCATCTGTATTATCAGCATAATGAAGGGCTAAAGCCTCTATTGTTGCTGGTTTCTTTGGAGAACCATACTCTAACTTACCATGGTGAGCAAGAACACAATGCATAAGTTCCCTAGCTAACCCCTTAGGAAAGGCAGGGTCTTTCTTAACATATTCACTAATCTTATTAGTTGTAATAAAGATATGACCTAGTAATTGACCATCATCAGTATAATCATTGCTTGGAAAGCTTGAAAGCTCATCCATCTTGCCAGTGTCATGAAGTAGAGCCGCAGTGAGCAATAAATCCCTGTTGATAATAGGATAGTTTGCCGCATAGAAATCGCATAACTTTACCACACTTAGTGTATGTTCTAACAGTCCTCCTACAAAGCCATGGTGAACACTTTTTGCTGCTGAATGACTTTTAAATCTCTTAACAAAGTCTATATCTTTGATAAAGAAATTTTCCGAAAGATCCCTCAAATTAGGCTGTTTAATGGTCCCTATTATTGCAGTAATCTCCTGGTACATTTCATCTATGTTTTTCTTTGAAACAGGAAGGTAATTTTCAGGATAATATTCACCTTCTTGAGCCTTGTATATTCTAGTAATATTTAATTGTAATGCTCCTTGATAACTTGTTACCCCCGCATCTACGTGGACAAAATCCATGGCATCAAACTGTCCAATTTCTCTTGAAAAGTCCCAAATCTTTGCATCTATAGTACCTGTTTTATCCTGTAAAATTAGTGAACCATATTCCTTTCCAGTTCTAGCCCTTAATTTCTGCTTAGATTTACAAAGATAAACCTCATTTCTAATAATATCTCCTTCTCGTAGTTCCTGAATATATCTCATTCTTCTTCCCTTTCTAACCTATTATTGTTTCACTTATATGAACATTATACCCTACCTATATATTTATATAAAGTAAAAAAGCCTTGAAAATAAAAGAGCCCTTCCTAATGTCTTTAGCATCATTAAGAATGACTCTATATTTTTATATTGTTATAACTTATTTCTTATCAGCTAAGGTGATTTCATATTTCATTTCCCTATTATGTGCAGAAGTTCTCTTTACTTTAACTGTAACCTTATCTCCAGGCATATTATCATTTAGAATATCATGATAACTATTGATGTTAAATACTTCTTGTCCGTTAATTTCAAGAATTATATCTCCACTTTTTAAGCCATCATCAAATGCTGGGGATTCTGCTACAACTTCATGGATATATACCCCTCTTTTAACATCATATATTTCTTTAGCTGCATCTGTTAACTCGTATACAACAATACCCATATAGGTTCGAGGTTCATTATTTGCAAGCTTTTGCAATATAGGTTTTAATCTAGATATTCCGATTGCAGTATTAACATTTGTATTAACGTCATCATCTTGCATCCGGGTAATAACACCTATAATCTTCCCTTCAAAATTTACGATAACTCCATCTGAATTCTCATTATCTATAATACTAGTATTAAATAATTCTATTCTATTATCTATAGTACTAATGTAACTAACTCTACTAGTTATATGGCCAATCTCAAGGCTTCCATAATAACCATTAGGATTCCCCAGTGCTATTACCGGAGTTCCAACATTTGTGCTATAGGATTCACCTAGTTGAGCAACCTCTATATTATGATAATAAATTGTCGGAATATCTTCTATCATAACATTTATAATTGCCAGATTAAGTTCCTCATCATAATCTAATAGTTTTGCATCAACCATAACTTGATCTGAAAAAACCAGCTGCAATCTACTTGCAGAAATAATCCTATCAAAACTAGCTAAGATGGCTAACTCTCCATTAAGATCTGCAATTACAACTCCGCTAGTAGGCTTCCTAATTTCAATTGGATTACCAAACAGATCCCTACCATCTTTTATACTATCAATCTTCACTATGGATTTGCTAGCTTCATCAGCAATCTTGCGAATATCTTCATATATAGTAACCAAATCTTTAGCTTTAGCCTCAATCTCTTTTATAATAGGCACACTTTCATCTTCTATATTATTAGAAGTTTCATTTTCTGTATTGTTAGGTGTTTCATTCTGGTTAATACCATCACTAGAACCAGGTCTAACAACCTTAAGCCCTTCATTATCCTCTTCAAATTGACCTAAATTATCTTCTGGATATTCACTAGGAAATGTTATGGATTTTCTTTCTTCCCGGCCTCTATGTAGATAGTCATAGAATTCAGGTTCTGTAATACTAAAAGTAATTGCTGCAACTACTCCAAAAATAATTGCCAATATAACAGTCATTATAAATGGCTTTAGAAACTTTTTAATTTTTTTACTCTTCTTTGGTACTACTTTTTCTTTAATAAACTCAAAATGCTTATCTTTTTTATTTCCTGCTGACATAAGACTCTCCTTAATTAGCTATAAATGAATCTTAAACATAGTATTGAATTACATTTTATCACTTACTTGTTAACATATCATGAATTATTTGTTAACAAAATAACCTGATAGAATTTCTCAATATTATCTTAAATGCTTGATTTTCCTAGTACATAGGGTAAAATAGAGAGGTAGCAATAAATTTAACAGTTTCATTATTTTTCGTGGGATTTAATAATAGTTGAAAGGCTTGAGATATATGAACAAAAAAGCATTAAAAACTCTTGAATATTATAAAATTATAGATAAGCTTACTGCTTTAGCTGATACTAGTCAAGGAAAAGATCTTTGTACAAAGCTTCTTCCCCAGACTGATATTAATCTTATTAAGCAGGCTCAAGAAGAAACTTCCGACGGTTTAACCCGTCTTTTTCGTAAGGGCAGTATCTCTTTTGGCGGTGTTCACGATATAAGATCTTCTATTATGAGGCTAGACGTTGGCTCCTCCCTAGGTGCAGGAGAACTTTTGCATATTAGCTCAACCTTAGATGCCACTTTACGTGTAAAAGCCTATGGGGGATATTCTGGTGGGGATGAAGAAGATGATGAACCTATTGAAGATTCATTAACTGAGCTTTTTACTAATCTAGAACCCTTAACACCCTTAAACAAGGAAATCAAACGTTGCATTATCTCTGAAGAAGAAATCGCTGATGATGCAAGTCCAGAATTAAAAAATATACGTCGTAATATAAAGAACACCAATGAACGAATACAGAGTGACTTAACCTCTATTCTACACTCTTCAAAAAACATGTTACAAGAGGCAATTGTTACAACAAGAAATGGTCGCTATTGCCTTCCTGTTAAGTCAGAATATAAAAACAGATTTCAAGGAATGATCCATGATCAATCAGCTACAGGAGCGACCTTATTTATTGAACCTATGGCTATTGTGAAATTGAATAATGAATTGAAAGAACTTGCAATCCGAGAGCAGAAAGAAATAGAAAAGATTCTTGCAACATTATCTAATCTAGCAGCAGAACATACAGAACTCCTTGTATATAACTTTAAAACTTTATCACAATTGGACTTTATATTTTCCAAATCAAAACTAGCTAAAGAGATGAAGGCTAGTAAGCCAAGCTTTAATCAAAATCGAATAATTAATATAAAGAAGGCCCGTCACCCCCTAATTGATGCCAAGGAGGTTGTTCCTATTGACGTAAGTATTGGGCAAGATTACACCATGCTAATTATAACTGGTCCTAATACAGGTGGTAAAACCGTTTCTTTAAAAACTGTAGGCCTATTAACCTTAATGGGACAAGCTGGCCTTCACATACCTGCCTTTGACAATTCACAACTAGCAGTTTTTGATGAAGTTTATGCAGATATAGGTGACGAACAAAGCATCGAGCAGAGTCTTAGTACTTTTTCATCTC
>CAYOAJ010000141.1:0-5548 GCA_964401895.1 uncultured Herbinix sp. | reverse complement strand
AGCAACTATTTAATAATACCGGGATAAAATAAGGGGACTTTTTCAGTGGTCACGGCCTGTCCCCCTGTCCCAACAAAAAACTACTATGCAATTATTAGGAGGCTTTATAATGAATAAAAACGTATTCGCACCAACCCCGCCAATGGGTTGGAATAGCTATGACTATTATGACACTACAGTAAATGAGGAACAAATTAAGGCTAATGCTGATTATATGGCAGCTAATCTGAAGGAGTACGGCTGGGAGTATATCGTGGTTGATATTCAGTGGTATGCTTATGATACAGGAACTCAAAGAGACAGATATCAATATATCCCATTCTGGAAAGTAGAGATGGATGAGTACTCTAGACTTCTACCTTGCCCAGATCGTTTTCCTTCCTCAGTTAATGGACAAGGATTTAAACCTTTAGCAGATTATATTCATAGTCTAGGACTTAAGTTTGGTATTCATATTATGAGAGGTATTCCAAGAAATGCAGTTCATGACCATATGAAGATTCTAGGTTCAGACGCAACTGCAAATGAAGTTGCAGATCCTTCATCAATCTGCTTCTGGAATCCAGATATGTATGGATTAGACCCTAATCATGAAGCGTCACAACAGTATTACGATTCTATTTTCGAGCTTTATGCCCAGTGGGGTGTTGATTTTATAAAGGTAGATGACATATGTAGACAAGATATGCCTTCAGCGGAAAGAGAAACAGAAATGATGCAGGAGGCAATACAAAAATCTGCTCGCCCAATGGTTCTTAGCCTATCTCCAGGACCAGCAAAGATAGAGAAGGCATGGCATTATGAGAAGAATGCTAACATGTGGAGAATTACAGATGACTTCTGGGACAGCTGGCCTCTTTTATTAAATATGTTTGAGAGATGTGAACTTTGGCAAAATCATGTATCAGAAGGTTGCTACCCAGACTGTGATATGTTACCCCTAGGCTATATAGGTAAAGGCTTTGGAAATGAAAGATACACAAGATTTACCAAAGAAGAACAAATAACAATGATGACATTGTGGTCAATCTTCAGATCTCCAATGATGCTAGGAGCAGAACTAACCAAACTAGACGATTGGACACTAAGCTTACTAACAAATAAAAAAGTTTTAAGACTTTTAACTCACTCATCAGGAGCAAGGCAGGTTATGAGAAATAAGCAACAAGCAATCTGGTTTTCAAAAGACACAGAAAAAGACCTATACTATCTAGCCCTATTTAACCTAAGTGATGATGAAAGAAATGTATCTGTAAGCCCAGAAGAACTAGATATGGAATCATTTGATGGATGTAATCTAGAAGAACTGTGGACTAAGGAAAATAAAAAGGCTGACAAAGAGCTAATAGAAGTGAAAATACTACCCCATGGTGCTAAACTATACGCAATTAGTGGGACATAGGGACGGGTCCCCCTGAAAAGACTCTATGTCCCAAGAAAGGATGGTAAGATTAATATGGAAACAGGCAGTCGTAATGTAAGCATTCCATCTATTGTACAAGGTGATTGCAGTAGAGATGATTGGGAGATGAAGCGTCGTCCAGAATTATTAGAGCATTTTGAAAGGGAAGTTTACGGCACTATGCCTAAAACTGGATTTGAAACTTCCTTTACTGTTACTGCTAGTGAAGATGTTCTAGCTGGGCTTGCTGAGAAAAGGAATATTTCCGTATCTATCAAACTGAAAAATAGCCTTAAGCTAAACAATAATCTAGAAAACAAATCAGACAATATTATTTATAAGTTTAATTTTCTCTTATTAATTCCTAAACACAGAGGCTCCAAGCACGAAGAATCCAACCACCGAGATGGCAAAGCTCCAGCCAATATCTTAATATATAATAATGAAGGTAACGCAGCCCCAGAATGGGCTAGGGATATTGATATTAATAAAGACTTTACTAATCCTTATTGGCCAGCAAAGATTTTAATTGAGAATGGAATGGCTGCAGCAATATTTATAACATCAGAAATTGAATCAGATAATAAAGACAGCTTTCCCAGTGGTTTAGTGAAATTCTTTAGAGACCATATGGATGAAGAATATACAGGAGGCTGTATATCCGCGTGGGCATTTGCCACAAGTAGGATAGTGGACTATTTATCTGAATGCCCGGAAATAGATGAAGACTTTATCACAGTTACAGGCCATTCCAGATGTGGTAAGACGGCTCTATGGGCTGGGGCAATGGACGAAAGAATATATTGTAGCTATAGCAACAACTCAGGTTGTGGAGGTGCAGCCATGGGCAAGCTTACAGAGGGAGAGAAGATTGAACAGATAACAGCTGGCTTTCCCCATTGGTTTGCTGATAATTATAGGAAATACTCTGGCAAGGAAGAAAGTATGGACTTTGACCAGCACATGCTTCTAGCCCTGATAGCACCTCGGCTTTTATATGTTGCCAGTGGTAGTGAAGACTACTGGAGTGGACCAAAAGCAGAATTTGCAGGGGCCTACTACGCCAGTGAAGCTTACAAGGTCTATGACCTCCCGGGTTTAATTACAGAGGAAATGAAAATGCCTGATATAAGACAGCCTTTACATGAAGGAAAAATTGGCTATCATTTACGGGCTGGAGGACATGACTTATCTTTATATGACTGGATGATGTTTCTGAATTTTATTAATAAAAATCGTGCAAAGGATCAAACAAAGGATCAAGCAAAAGCCCCAAGAGCAGAAATCCTAGTCTCCCAAAGGGCAGACCCTTATATAGTAAAAGCTGATGACGGATATTATTATTTTACAGGTTCATATCCTATGCTAGGTGAGCAAGATCCTGAAGGATATGACAGGGTAATTTTAAGAAGGTCTAAGACAATAGAAGGTTTAAAAGATGCAGAAGAGATAAGTATCTGGGATGAAAAGGACAGCCAAACAAGCTTTAGATTTATCTGGGCACCAGAGATGCATAAGATTAATGGGAAATGGTATGTCTTATATGCAGGTAGTGGGCAAGCAGATAATGTGTGGAACATTAATTGCAGAGCCCTAAGGTGCACCGGGGACGACCCCTACAATGATAAATGGGAAGAAATAGGTAAATTTATAGGCCTGCCAGATGATGAAAATGAACCATTTAGTGATTTCTCTCTAGACATGACTTACTTTGAGAACAAGGGAAAACACTATGTAATCTGGGCCCAGAAGATAGGAACCTCAAATCTCTATATGGCAGAGATAGACCCGGAAAAACCATGGCAACTAACCAGTAAATCCATAAAGCTATCCTCTCCAACATATGATTGGGAGAAGATTGAGATTCCTGTAAATGAAGGCGCATCCGTCTTAAAACATGGCAATAGAATATTTATTGTATATTCAGCATCTGCAACAGGACCAGAATACTGTATTGGAATGCTATATGCAGATATTGATTCTGATCTTATGGACTTGTCCTCATGGACAAAATCAGACAAGCCCTTACTAACATCTGATGATCTAACAGAGGAATATGGACCTGGCCATAACTCATTTACAGTAGACGAAGATGGAAATGATATATTTGTCTATCATTCCAGGTCCCAGGAATGCTTCGATAACAAATGTCAATGGGCTAAGGAATATTCTCTATATGATCCATGCAGGTCGGCTAGGGTTAGGCCAGTTATATGGACAGAAGAAGGCTTTCCTATATTAAACGGAGTAGAATCTAAAAGGGACTAGGGTCCAAACAATAAATCCTATAAATGAAAATAAAAACAAAAGAAGTCTCGGTAGCATAATTACCAAGACTTCTTTTTTATTCTATTCAATATAGTAAAATATGGAAAAGTGGGGACAAGGGACCCGGCCCTATCTCTCAATTAGTCCTTGTTCTACTAGAAATTCATTAGCAACTTCTCTTGGTTGTCTCTGAAGCTCATCCACCTGATAGTTTAGGTCAACCATAACTTCATCTGTTAGAAGCTGACCAAGTTCATTTAAAGGCTCTACGATTTCAGGATGTTCATCTAGCAAGCCACTTCTAAGAATAGGAACTGCATAGTATGGTGGGAAGAAGTTTTTATCATCTTCCAATTGAACTAGACCAAACTTTTGCAAGAGTCCATCTGTAGAAAAGGCCTCAGTAACATCTGTTTCACCATTGTCAAGAGCAAGATATTTATTTGACCCATTAATTCCAACTTCGTCCCCAAAGGAAAAGTTATAATGATCCACAAGACCAATAATCCCATCATCCCTATTAAGAAACTCTAATGTTGAACCAAGGGTTAGCAAATCTGCAACCCTTGCCAAATCTGAGATAGAGGTTAAGTTATACTCCTGGGCAGTATCTTGCCTTACAGCCAATACATAAGTATTATTAAAAGAGAATTGATTCAAGATATCAAGGTCCAATTCATCTTTAAGGTCTGTCTTACATACCTGATAGACTTCTTCCATATTACTGTTAGGCGGATATCCAAGGGTATCACCATAGATTGTTCCAGTGTAGTCTAGGTAAAGATCTATATCTCCAGACTTAACTGCGTTAAAAAGCACCTGGGTACCTCCAAGATTCTCTCTACGGTCAACATCTATATCTGTACGATCTTCAATTATATCAGCCATTAAATGTACAACAATATACTGCTCTGTAAAGTCCTTACCACCTATAGTAATGCTCTTTTCAGATCTATTAGCAAGTCCACTTACGAAATTAGTAGTAAACATTACAAGTAATAGTGCTACAACAAGTCCTAGGACCGCCTTTTGCTTCCTTCTAGACTTCTTAATGGTCTCCTTACTATTATTTTCAGAAATTTGCAGACTAACAGGAGTAACAAGTTTTTCAACTAGTCCAAATATATAGTCCACAATCAAGGCTAGAATAGCAGCAGGTATTGCTCCTGCTAGGATCTGTGCATTATTAGTAGTACTAATTCCAGAGAAAATCAAGAAACCTAGTCCACCTGCCCCTATAAAGGCTGCCATAGTCATAAGTCCTACTGCAGTAACGGAAGATATCCTTACACCCGCCATAATAATTGGTAATGCTAGTGGGATTCGTACCTTAGTTAAAATCTGAAACTTAGTAAGTCCAATAGCCTGGGCAGATTCCAAGGTATCTTTATCTATACTGGTTATCCCTGTATAAGTGTTTTTAATAATAGGTAGTAATGAGTATAAGATAACTATTACCACAGCTGGTAGTGACCCAATACCAAGTAAAGGAATAGCCAACCCTAATAGGGCCATTGATGGAATCGCTTGTATAAGATTAGCGAAACCTAGTACCAGCTTACTAGAGTTACGAAAGTAACTAATCAAAATACCAATAGGAACACCAATCAAAACAGCAAGCCCAACAGCAATAGCTGTTAACCTAATGTCTTCAATAGTTAGATTCAGAACTTGCTCATAATTTGTTATAAGATAATCGAAAACATTCATTTAATCTTCCTCCTCTTCAAGATACTGTTCACTTAGTGTCGAAATAAGAGTATCCCTAGTTACGAGGCCTAGTAGTTCATCATTGTCATCAATAACTGGAATTTCGGAAATGTTATTATCATCTACAACCTTTAGGATCTCCACAACAGAGTCATCAGGCTCAACATA